>CANPVI010000011.1 GCA_947581665.1 uncultured Atopobiaceae bacterium
CATGACGCTCCACTTCGGCGTGCGCAAGCGTCCGCTCGACGTCCTCTTCATCGGCAAGGTGACGACGGCGCTTCTTCTCTTCGGCTTCACGCTCTGCCTTCTGGGCTGGCCCGCGATCGGCGGCCTCGGCCTCGTGGACGTGAGCTGGCTTCCGGTGCTGAACGGCGAGGGCGGCTCGCTCGGGCTCCTCTTCGTGTACGCGGGCTGCGTGACGAGCATCATCACCGCCGTGATGTACACGATCGAGGGTATCCAGCTCAGGGAGGACCGCGATCGCGGCCTCCTCGAGGAGGAGCCTGAAGTGAGACGCGTGCGGGAGAAGGCGCAGTGAGGCCGCGCATGCCCTCCGCGGCGCGCATGGCGGCTGCGCTCCTCGCGATTTTCGCGGGGACGCTCGTCTTCGCCACGCCGGCACATGCCGAGGTGGGGGAGCCGAGCCTCTCGGAGGCGAGTGCGGCGATCGTACTCGACGCCGCCGGCAACACGCTCTACGAGAGGAACGCGGACGAGCGATTCGTGCCCGCGTCCGTCACGAAGCTCATGACCGCCGTGTGCGCGCTCGATTCCGGCATTCCGCTCGACAGGGAGATCATCCTTCGCGACGTCGAGTTCCCCGCAGAGCCCGCCGCGCAGAAGGCGAACCTACCTGCGGGGGCGACGATCACGTTCGGCGATCTCCTTCGCGTGATGCTCGTCTACTCCGCGAACGACTGCGCGGTGATGGTGGGGGAGGCCGTCTCGGGAAGCGAGGACGCGTTCACCGACGTGATGAACGCGAAGGCGGCCGAGCTGGGACTCACGGAGACGCACTACGAGAACACGCACGGCCTCGAAGAGGACGGCCACCTCACCAGCGCGCGCGACCAGGCGGAGCTCGGCCACTACGCGCTCGTGAACTATCCCTTCATCGCCCAGACGGTCGACATGCAGAGCGTGACGGTCGCGGTGGCGGGGCAGGACTACACCTTCAAGACCACCGACGCGCTCCTCGGCACCTACGCCGGCGCGATGGGCATCAAGACCGGGCAGGTGGAGAGCGGCGTCACGTTCCTCGGCGCGGTGCGCAGGGACAACGCGACGCTCTACACCTGCGTGCTCGGGTGTGCCACACCGGAGGGTCGCTTCGCCGACACGGCGTCTTTGTGGGATTGGGCCTATGGCGCCTACGAGCGCGTGACGGTGGCCTCGCCCTCGCTCGTCGCGGGAAGCTACCGCTATCCGCTCCGCTTCGGCTGGGCCATCTCGGCCATCTCGCCTCGCGAGGTCGTGGCGCTCGCGTGGCCGAGCCTCGCCCCCGCGGAGGAGGACGCGAAGCTGCCAGGCGCCGATGCGGCGTTCTTCGGAGGCGAGCGGGTGGGCGCGGCCCTCTGGGCTCAGGAGGGGCGCACGCTCAATGCCTGCGGCTACGAGGCGAGGGGCCTCGTGCCGCTCCATGCCCCCGCCTACGATCCCCTCTTGGAAACCCTCGCCCTCCACGGGCTCTCCGTTCCGGAGAACCAGGCCTGACCCTTCGAGCGACGGGAGTAGCCATGGCGCTCAATCCCCAGCACAGCGTGACCTTCGCCAATCGCTCGGCGTATGACTTCGAGACGCCCCTCGATCGCTCGCTCGAGGGCTCCGCGAAGTGGAACCTGATGTACGAGGAAAACGCCGATGTGAAGCCCGGCGTGGTGCCGTTCTCGGTGGCGGACATGGAGTTCCGCACGGCCCCTGAGATCGTGCGCGCCATCCAGGAGACGGCCGCCATCTCCACCCTCGGCTACACCGTGGCCACCGACGACTACCTCGATTCCGTCTTGGGCTGGCAGTTCAGGCGCCATTCCTGGACCCCGAGCATCGCATGGCTCGTCACGACTCCGGGAGTCGTGCCGGCGATTTGCACCGCCGTGCAGGCGTTCACCCAAATCGGGGACGGCGTGATCATCCAGCCGCCCGTGTACTACCCCTTCTTCAGGGCGGTCGCGGAAAACGGCAGGCGCGTGATCGAGAACCCGCTCATCTACGAGGGAAATCGCTGGAGGATGAACTTCGAGGAACTCGCCGAGCTCGTGAAGGAGCCGGGGACGAGGATGCTCATCCTCTGCTCGCCCCACAACCCCGTGGGGCGCGTGTGGACGAAAGACGAGCTCAGCACCCTCGTCTCCCTCTGCGTGGCGAACGACGTGCTCATCGTCTCCGACGAGATCCACGACGACCTCATCATGCCCGGACACGAGCACACGACCCTCATGAAGGCCATGAAGCCGGGGCAGTTCGAGTACTGCATGGTGGCGACGGCGCCCTCGAAGACCTTTAACATCGCGGGCCTCCAATGCTCGAACATCTTCATCGAGAACGCGAGGATGCGCGACACCTTCAAGAACCAGCTGCGAAAGACCGGCATATCGGAGCTCAACGCGCTCGCGTGGCGCGCATGCCAGGTGGCCTATGACGAGTGCGAGGGCTGGCTCGAGGACCTGATCTCCATCATCTGGCACAACTTCGAGATCGTCCGCGACCACCTTGCGAACACGCAGCCCTGGGTGCGGGTGAGCGACCTCGAGGGCACCTATCTCGCGTGGCTCGACCTGCGCGCGTGCGGCGCCGACGAGAAGGCCCTCGAGCGCACGATGCACGCGCACGACCTCTACTTCGACGAGGGCGCCATGTTCGGCGCGCAGGGGCAGGGGTTCGAGCGCTGGAACCTCGCGTGCCCCACGCCCATCATCGAGCAGGCGCTTGGGCGCCTCGACGCCGCCCTTGACGAGCTCAGGGGTTAGGGGAGGGCACATGTACACCATCCACTCCGAGCGCGCGCCCGAGCCCACCGGCTCGTACTCGCAGGGCACCTCGGCCGCGCGCTACGTGTTCGTCTCCTCGCAACTTCCGATAGACCCGCGAACGGGCGAGCTCATCGAGGCGTCGCTCGGCGCCCAGGTGGCGCGCTGCATAGGGAACGTGGAGGCGGTGCTCTCGGATGTCGACCTCACGCTCGAGGACGTCTGCCTGCTCCACGTCTGGCTCACCGACCTCAAGGACCTCTCGATCGTGGACGAGGTGATCGCCGAGCGCATCCCGAAGCCCTATCCCGCTCGGAGCGTGATCGGCGCGAGCGAGCTTCCGTTGGGGGCTCCGGTGCAGATTGAGGCTGTCGCATGCCGCTAGAGCAGCGAACTTGAGCCTTTCGGACCCTTTTCGCAACCCTCACGCTCACGCTCGCCTCGAGGTCGACGTCGCGTGTCCCAGGTTGGTCTACACTTCTAGTAACTGCGGAAACTCATCGAGAGGTCCAAAGAGCTATGACCGAAGGCACGAAGGCCAACCAAAACCCCACGACGATCTTTCGTATGCCCTCTGCGGACGAGACCGTGCCCGATCTCGCGGCGCACGATCGCCTGCCGAACCCCACGCTCTCCATCGTGAAGGGCCCGCATACGGGAACCACGTTCGTCCTCGATATGCCGCTCATCACGATTGGGCGCGATCCCTCGAACAACGTCTTCCTGAACGACATGACGGTGTCGCGCCACCATGCGCGCCTTGAGCTCACGGAAAAGGGCGCCCAGCTCGAGGATCTCGGGTCCTTGAACGGCACGTGGGTGGACGGCGCCATCATGAACCGCGCCACGCTCGAGGACGGCTCGACGATCCAGATCGGCACGTTCCGCATGGTCTACCACACGACGCAGTCCACGAGCCGAATCCCCGTAGCCGGCACGGAGTAGGCGCGCATCATGGCACGGACCACCTACGTCACCATCGGCAAGGTCGTGAAGCGGCTCCAGCAGTCCTACCCCGACCTCACCGTGTCGAAGGTCCGCTACCTCGAAGACGAGGGCCTGCTCCACCTCGAGCGCTCGAGCGGGGGCTATCGCCTCTTCACGCCCCAGGACATCAAGCGCCTCGAGACCATCCTCTACCTGCAGAAGACGCGCTTCCTCCCGCTCTCCGTCATCAAGGAGGAGCTCGACGGCAATTCCTCGACGCCCGTGGGCGGCGTGGACGCGTTCCCGCAGGCCATCGTCGACACGAAGGACGTCACCGATCGCCTGCATCCCATCGACAGCATCCCCGAGAAGCTCGGCGTGTCGGTGGCGTTCGTGCGCCAGCTCGCGCAATGCCAGCTCATCGAGCTCAAGAGCTCGCCTCGCCAGAGCGATCTCGTGGACGGGCGCGACTTCGCCCTCATCCGCAGCGCCGAGGCGCTCAGGCATTTCGGCATCGAACCCAGGAACCTCAAGCCCTACGTGATGTCGGCGAACCGCGAGAGCCCGCTCATCGGCCAGGTGCTCTCCTTCATCGGAGCGCGCCGCAACGGCGATCCGAAAGAGCAATGGGAGGCCAAGGAGCGCGCCTTCGAGCAGATCATCTCGCTCACCGGGAACGTGCGCGCCGCGCTCGTCCGCAGGAACCTCGCAAAGACGCTCACGCCGCCTAAGGGCGTGGACGTGTCCTAGCAAGGCATCGCTTGGAAGCAATCCGCGAAACGCGAAGGAGAAGGGAACACAAGCATGGCGTCCTTTGACTACGAGAGCCTCATCGTCGACATCCCCGACTATCCCGAGCCCGGCGTCGTCTTCAAGGACATCATGCCTCTCCTCGGCGACGCGCAGGGCTTCGCGAACGTGATCGACGACCTCGTCGACCACTACGTGGGCATGGGCGTCACGAAGGTCGTGAGCGCCGAGGCGCGCGGATTCTTGCTCGGTTCCGCGGTGGCGTATCGCCTCTCCGCGGGCTTCGTGGCGGCACGCAAGCCCGGCAAGCTTCCCCGCGAGGTCTACCGCCAGGCCTATGCCCTCGAGTATGGCGAGGACGAGCTCCAGATCCACGTGGACGCGCTCTCCGAGGGCGACAGGGTGATCATCGTCGACGACCTCATGGCCACCGGCGGCACGGCCATCGCCTGCGCGCAGCTCGCCGAGAAGGCCGGCGCCGAGGTGCTCGGCTTCGGGTGCATCCTCGAGCTCGCCTTCCTTCATCCGCGCGAGACGTTCGCCAAAGCCGGATTCGATCGTGATTTTTATTCCTTGGTTCGCGTGGACTAGTTCCCATCTTCCACGGAAAGCGCTAGGGTTTCGCGAGGAAGGAGGGGCCCTGCACCATGCTTTCTAAGAGTTTTACGGGCGCCTGTCGCTTCTTGGCGGCCCTTGTGGCGGTTGCGGTGGCGCTCATCGTCTTCTGCCGGCCTGCCGAGGCCCTCACGCTCGACGAGGCGAGGGCTCAGCTGGAAACCCTCGGCACCGAGCTCGCTCAGCTCGAGGACGAGCTGAGCGTGGCCTCCAACGACCTCGAGGCCACCAAGGCCGAGATCCAAGACACCGAGGACGCCATCACGGTGAAGCGCGGCGAGCTCTCGAACGCGCAGGGCGAGCTCGCGGAGAGCACGCGTCGCACCTACAAGATGGGGACGCTCGGGCTTCTCGACATCATCATGAACGCCGAGAGCTTCGAGGACCTCGTGACGCGCATCTACTACGCAGATGCCATCCAGGACGCGCAGGCGAACGCCGTGCAGACGGTCCGCGGGCTCGAGCAGGAGCTCGAGGAGAAGCAAGCCCAGCTCGTGGAGACCCGCGCGGCCCAGGAGGCGAAGCTCTCCGAGGTGGAGGCCTCCGTCGCCGAACATCGCTCCAAGGTGGACGAGGCCCAGGCGCTCTACGACCAACTCTCCGCCGAGGAGCAGGCGCGGCTCGCCGCAGAGGCAGCGGCCCAGGCCCAGGTGAACGGGAACGGCACGAACACGAACGGCCTCTCGAACGCCGTGCAGGCCATCGAGGAGGACACGCCTCCGGCTCCGCAGGACCCCTCGACGGGTGGTTCGGGTTCCTCGGGCTCATCGGGTGGCAGCTCCGGTGGCTCGACCCCGGCTCCCCAGAAGCCCTCCTATGACTATTCCAGTGGCGACCCCATCTCCATCGCCATGCAATTCGTGGGCAAGGTGCCCTACGTCTACGGCGGCAACAGCCCCGAGGAGGGCTTCGACTGCTCGGGCATGGTGTGCTACGTGTTCAACAAGCTCGGCAAATCCCTTCCGCGCACCACGTACGGGCAGATCCAATATTTGAAGGACAAGGGCGCGTGGAAGACCGATCTTTCGCAGCTGAACCCCGGTGACATCGTCTTCCCGCACTCTGGCCACGTGGGCATCTACGCGGGAGATGGCATGTTCATCGACGCGCCCAGGCCCGGAAAGTACGTCCAATACCGAGAGCTCTATAGCTTCTACGGCGGCGGATCGGTATGGTGAGCTGCGGGTTTTGAGACCATTGTCGCGACGCTCGCATAGTCTTGGCCAAGGAGAAACGTTGCCTCACCACACAACCCGAAGCCATCGCCTCTCGATCCTCGCCGCCTGCGCGCTCGTGGCGCTCGGTGGCGTGGGCGTGGCGGGGGAGGCGAAGGCCGCTCCCGCGTCCACGGATGCCACGGTGGAGGTCTATCGCCTCTACAATCCCTTCAATCCCGAGCACCTCTACACCACCGACGAAAACGAGTATCAGGAGCTCCAGTCGAAAGGCTGGGAAGGGGAGGGGGTCTACTGGCTCGCGCCATCGAGTGCCGAGACGCAGGCGCGTCGCCTTCAGAACCCCTATACCGGCGAGCACCTGCTGAGCGCTGATGTGGGGGAGATCGAGGCCCTCGCGGAAGCGGGCTGGATCCTTGAGGGCAGCGAGTCGAGCTTCGGCTCGGCGGGCGAGGACGGGGTCCCCGTCACGCGCCTTTTCAACCCCTTTGCCGAGGAGGGCTCGTGCGATAAGCACGTGCTCACCGTCGACCAAAACGAGGTCGCGGAGCTCGTGAGTCTGGGGTGGAAGGTGGACGAGCCAGCCGACCCCTCGCTTGCCATCTACGCGGCGGCGCTGCCGGGGGAGGCCTGCGAGCCCGCGGCGCCCGAAGAGCCGCCTGCGGAGGAGGACCCCGCAGATCCGACCGTTCCCGAGGAGCCCGATCCAGACGTCGACGAGGGCGAGGATCCCGAGGGTCCCGATGCCTCGGACGAGACGGAGGATCCGCTCCTCTGGAAGCGCCTGGAGGTCCTCGAGTTCGCGCGCTCCCTCGAGGGATGGCCCTACGTATGGGCGGGCGAGAGCCCCGAGGAGGGCGGCTTCGACTGCTCAGGCCTCGTGCAGTACGTCTACCAGCACTTCGGCTACGACCTTCCGAGGACCACCTACGATCTCGAGCACTACCTCAAGGCCACGGGCGCTTGGAGGACCCACATCGAGGACTTCAAGATCGGCGACATCCTCGTGATGAACGAGAGCGGCCACGTGGGCATCTTCGCCGGCAAGGATCCCGATACCGGGCGCTACATGATGGTCGACGCGGGCACGCGCTACGGCGTGAGCTACCGTGAGATCTACTCCTACTATTACCCGGAGTACAACTCGCCACTCCAGGGCGGTGGCTCCATCTTCTAGGGCATTGCAAGAACCCACCAACGGGAGAGGGGCTCGAGCGCCACGCGATCGTGACCTTTGCCTGCTCGTTCTACTTTACATAAGATATATTATCGCATTTTTAAGAATCGTCGGAAAGATCTGCGAATTTGCCTGCGATGGCTGTTCTCCAAAACCACGGGTGTCCTTGCGGTGTAGCTCGTGGCGCGGATGGGCTTGGGGCGTACGTGAAAGCGCCACCTCTGCGCTTGCGATGTATGAAATGGGTCGGAATCGAGTGGTTTCGCCACGTTTCGCTACACCGCAAGGCACCCGTGGCACGAGGTACACCGCAAGGCCGGCCCTGGCTTTGGCGGCCCGCATTGTGGTGGCCAAACGCAAGTGCCCCCATCGCCAGACCGTTCGCGGATCGGCTCCATAAAGTCATCACAGCTGCGATACGCTCGCGTTTCCTTGCCGCATTTCCCGGCACGCGTCCGTGACCTCGGGCGTTTCGAGGCCGTCTCGGGGTCCTTGCGATTTCGCCGCTGGCCATCCCCTATTCGTTCGTTATAATCGAACACCCGTTCGGTTTTAGGAGGTGCCATGGAACATCGCATTCCCGCCTATGCGCCGGTGCCCACCCTGCCGGGTGCGCTGCCCAAGGATCGCGTGATCGCCCATGTGGACATGAACGCCTTCTACGCGAGCGTCGAGCAGCACCTCCACCCCGAGCTTCGCGGGCTCGCGATGGCCGTGGCGGGAGATCCGAAGAATCGCCACGGCATCATCCTCGCGAAGTCGCGCGAGGCCAAAGTCTGCGGCGTCTCCACCGGCGAGGCCATCTGGGAGGCGAGGCAGAAGTGCCCCGGCCTCGTGGTCGTACCTCCAAACTATCCTCTCTACCTGCGCTATTCCAAGCTCTCACGCCAGCTTTACTACCGCTACACGAGCCAGGTGGAGCCCTTCGGCCTCGATGAGTGCTGGCTCGACCTCACGGGCTCCCTCGCGTTTCTCGGCGACGACCCCGAGACGATCGCGCGTGGCATCTCGGAGCAGGTGAAAGCCGAGCTCGGGCTCACGGTCTCCGTGGGGCTCTCCTGGAACAAGGTCTTCGCCAAGCTCGGGAGCGATACCGATGACGGCGATGGCGTGCGCGTGGTGACGCGCGAGAACTATCGCGGCTGGGTATGGCCAAGGCCTGCGGGCGACCTCCTCTACGTGGGCCCCGCCACCAAGCGCAAGCTCGCGGCGATGGGCATCCTCACGATCGGCGCGCTCGCGCGGGCGAGAGACGAGCTCATCCGCGAGCGCTTCGGCGTGGTGGGAGGATGGCTCCAGGCATTTGCCCGCGGCGAGGACGAGAGCCCGGTGAAGGAGCTGCGCCCCGGCACATGGGACGTGGAACGCGAGGTCAAGGGCGTGGGGAATGGCCTCACCGCGCCCCATGACCTCGTGGGCGAGCGCGAGGTGAAGGCGCTCGTCTACCTGCTCTCGGAGTCGGTGGCGCAGCGCCTTCGCGAGGGCCACTGGCGTGCGCGCACGGTGAGCGTGGGCGTGCGCGATAAGAACCTCAAGGGCTACAGCCGCCAAGTGGTCCTCCCCCTCCCCACCTGCCTCACCTCGCGTGTGGCGGGAGCCGCGTGGGGGCTCATCAAGGCCTCCGAGCCGCTCGATGCGCGCCATCCCATCCGTGCCCTCCACGTGCGCGCGACGAACCTCGTGGATGCGCGCGAGCCAGCCCAGAACGATCTCTTCGGCGTCGCCGAGCGCGAACGAGCCCTCGAGCGCCTGGAGGCCGCTCAAGACGCGCTTCGGATGCGCTTCGGTAACCAGTGCGTGCGACGGCTCTCCGAGCTCTCAGACGAGCAAATGGCACCGCTCGACATCAAGCGCGACAACATCATCCATCCCGTGGGCTACTTCGGCGGGTGAGGCGCATGAAGGGGATTGCGGGACGCAGGAAACGCTATGTGGCGGTGACCGCCGAGTTCTCCGAGGACGGACAGCTGGAGCCTCGGGCCATCACGTGGGATGACGGTCGACGCTTCGAGATCGACGAGGTGCGCTCGTGCCGGCGTGCCGCCTCGCTCAAGGCCGGAGGCGACGGGCTCCGCTACACCGTGCGCATCGGCCGCAACGTGACGCACCTCTTCTTCGAGGACCCAAGGTGGTTCGTGGAGGAAAAGGTACGGGAATGACGCTGGGGCACCGTTCTCCCATTTGCCCGAACGGCCCGCTTGCGGTGCACAGGAGGTGCGCGGCAAGCGGGTTCGCTCGGGCCTAGCCAAACAGAGCCGTCGTCGCGCCTCGCGCGATGGCTGGCGATCCTTTACTCGCGTCGAGGAGGGTCGGTCGCCGCGCACCTTCGGAGCACCGCAACCGACCCTCCTCGACGAAATCAATTCAGAAGATCTTCTTGGAGATGCCTTAGATGACGATGGCGCCGAGATAGAGGGCGGCGCTCGTGGCGGCGATGGCGCCGTCGGCGACGGCCGTCACGATCTGGCGAAGTGGTTTCTCGCGTACGTCGCCCGCGGCGAAGAGCCCGGGGGTGGCCGTCTCCATGGCCTCGTTCGTGCGGATCTCGCCGAACTCGTTCACGTCCACGAGCGTGCGCACGATCTCCGAGGCGGGGATGTTGCCGATGAAGACGAAGACGCCGAAGGAGCCGGGCTCGTAGGCCTCCTCGGTCGTCTCGCCGGTGACGGTGTCCTCGAGTACGATCCGCTCGGGCATCATGGCGCCCTCGAGCGAGAGGATCCGCGTCGTCAGGCGCACCTCGATCTTGGGGTTCTCCATCACCTTGGCGATGAGCGTGGGTTGGGCGCGCAGGTGGTCCTTGCGCACCACGAGGATGACCTTCGAGGCGAAGCGCGTGAGGAACTCCGCCTCCTCGCACGCGGTGTTGCCACCGCCCACCACGTAGCAGAGCTTGTCCTTGTAGAACATGCCATCGCAGGTGGCGCAATAGGAGACGCCGTGGCCGCGGAAGGTGTCCTCGCCGGCGAATCCCGCAGGACGCGGAGTACCGCCGGTGGCGATGATGAGGGCCTTTGATTCGTAGCTCTCGGCGTAGCCAAGGGTGGTGAAGCGGCGTCTCTCAGCGTCCCACGAGATCGACTCGACGCCGTCCAGCTCGAAGCGCGCGCCGAGATGCTCGGCGTGCGCGTGCATCTTCTCCGCGAGCTCGTAGCCGGTGACCTCCTCGACGCCCGGGTAGTTGTCGATGAGGTCGGTGAGTCCGAGCTGGCCACCGAAGGTGCCCTGCTCGATGGTGAGGCAGTCGATGGCTGCGCGATCGGCGTAGATCGAGGCGGCGAGGCCGGCGGGGCCGGCACCCACGATGACGAGGTCGCTGGATCTCATCGAGGCTCCTTCGCAAGACGGTGGTCATGAACGGCTATGCGGGACGTGGGAGGTGACGTGCGGACTTCCCACGATCCGATAGATACCCCGGAGCGCCCGCCCCGAGGCCACGATCATGCGCGTTCGCCGTCAGGCGATGATGAAGCTTATGAGGAAGGCCGCCGCGGCCACCCACATGAGGGGCTTCACCTTCGAGTACTGGCCGGTGCAGAGCGAGACGACCACGTAGGTGATGAAGCCGAGGCCGATACCCGTGGAGATGGAGTACGTGAGGGGGATGCCCGCGACGATCATGAAGCTCGAGATGCCCACGAGCTTGTCGTTCCAGTCGATGTCGCTCACCTGGTCCATCATGAGGTAGCCCACCAGCACGAGGGCCCCTGTGGTGGACGGCATGCTCACGATGGAGATGAGCGGCACGAAGAAGGCCGCGACGAAGAAGAGGACGGCCGTCGTGATGGAGGCGAGGCCGCTCCTGCCGCCGTCAGCCGCGCCCGAGGCGCTCTCGACGTAGGTGGTGATGGAGGACGAGCCCACGAGCCCGCCGATGGCTGCGGAGGCGGAGTCGACGACGAGGATCTCGCGGATGTTCTTGATCCTGCCGTCTTCCTCGAGGAAGTCGCCGCTCTTTGCCACCGCGAAGGCGCTTCCCATGGTGTCGAAGAAGTCGCTCATCAAAAGCGAGAACACGAACATGAGGAGCACCGGATTCACGAGCACCTGCACGATGGCGAGCTGTCCGGTCGGCCCCGCCATGAAGGGCGCGCCGAAGGTGGAGAAATCGAGGCCGGAGACGATGCCGTCGGGAATGGTGGTCACGCCCATGGGGATGCCGATGATCACGGCGACGATGATGCCGAGGAGGATGCTCGCGGGCACGTTCAGGCAGTAGAAGATGACCGTGGCGATGATGGAGATGATCGCCACGAGGAAGGTGGGCGAGGTCACGTCGCCGAGGGCCACGAGGGTCGATTCATCGCTGATGACGACGCCGCCGTTCTTGAGGCCGATGAGGGCGATGAAGAGGCCGAGGCCCGCGGCGATCGCATGGCGAAGCGGCGCGGGGATCGCGTCCATGATGGCCTCGCGCAGGCCACAGACCACGAGGATGAGGATCACGATGCCCTCGATGAAGACGACGGCCATGGCGGTGCGCCAGTCGCACCCATCGAGCGCGGAGAGGGTGAAGGCCACGACGGCGTTGATGCCCATGCCGGCTGCGCAGGCGATCGGGCGGTTGGAGAAGATGCCCATGAGGAAGGTGCAAATGGCGGCGCCGACGCAGGTGGCGGTGACTCCCGCGGCGAAGGGAATGCCCGCCGCCTCAAGCAACCCGGGGTTTACGGCGATGATGTAGGCCATCGCGAGGAAGGTCGTGAGGCCGGCGCGCATCTCCTGGCCGACCGACGAGCCACGCTCGCGAAGGTGGAAGAAGCTCTCCATGAGCTCTCGTCCTCTCTCTCTGGTGCGAACAGTTCTTATCGTGGTTGACCGGACAAACGTCGACGGGGCGCGAGATCGCGTGGGTTATCGCGACGTCGCGCCCCGTGAAAGCCTAGAGGGTTCCGCTCGAGCCGAAACCGCCCGCCCCGCGGTCGGTCTCGGAGAGTGCGGACACCTCCTTGATGGAAACCTGGGGGACCTCCTGGATGACCAGCTGGGCCACGCGCTCCCCGCGGGAGATGAAGAGGTCTCGCTCGGGGTCGAGGTTGATGGCGCAGACCTTGAGCTCGCCGCGGTAGTGCGAATCGATGAGGCCCGGGGTGTTGGCCATGGAGAGGCCCTCCTTGAGGGCGAGGCCGCTCCTGGGCTGCACGAAGCCCGCGTAGCCCTCGGGAATGGCCACGGCGATGCCCGTGGAGACGAGCCTGCGCTCGAGGGGCTTCAAGGTGACATCCTCGGATGAACGTAGATCGAGGCCGGCATCGCCCTTGTAGGCATACGACGGCAGGTCGACTTCAGGGTCGAGACGCTGGACCTCCAGCTCAATTCCCCTCACTGCGAATCCTCTTCTCTTTCGCTCGCCAGGCGCTGAAGCTCCCGGGAAAACTCCTCCACGCTGTCGAAATGGCGATAGACCGATGCGAATCGCACGTAGGCCACCCTGTCGATGTCGAGGAGGCCCCGCATGATCATGTCGCCGATATCCGACGCGCGCACTTCGCTCATGCCGGAATCACGTACGCGCCCTTCCACGCCGTCGATGAGGCTCTCGAGGGTGGTGAGGTCGACACCGCGCTTGACGGTGGCGCGCACGAGGCCGCGCATGAGCTTCTCGCGGTCGAAGGGCTCCTTGGCCCCGTTGCGCTTGATGACGACAAGTGGCTGCTCTTCTCGCCGCTCGTAGGTGGTGAAACGATAGCCACAGGCTTCACATTGCCGGCGTCTGCGTATGGCGTTTTCGTTCTCGGAAGGCCGAGAATCGATCACCTTGGATTCGACGCACCCGCATACGGGACAGCGCATGGGCCCCCTTTGTCGGCCGGCTGTACCGAAAAACCCTACCACATATTGGGATGGGAGCGTGCTCGAGCCCCATAGCTTCGTATTCCGTAACGTTCTCGTATGAATTGGTGATATGCCATTTAGAAGGACTAAGCATGCCATTCGGGCATGAGGAGCTTCTGGCCCGCGTAGATGGTGGCGTTCGGAAGGTCGTTCATCTCCTCGACCCAGGAGATGATGCGCCCGCTCTCCACGGGCGGGAGATCCCGGGCATCGAGGATGGAGCGGAGCGTCTCGCCCGAGACGACGATGTGCGGCTCCCACGAGAGGGCATCGCGGTAGCCGGCGAGCTCGGCGTGCTCCGCAATCGAGCCCACGACGACGCTGAGCGCAGTGAGGAGGCAGAGCGCGAAGAAGATGACGGCCTGCCCGAGGGCCATGGGCCGCGCGCCCTCCACGGGCGCCTCGTGCGCGGGCTCGGCATCCTCCCAGCCGCTCGAGAAATCGAGCGGGAGCGCCTCCGCGTCGATCGCCACGGCGAGGATCGAGGCATCCGACTCGGCGTTCGGTCGGGCTTCCGGGCGATCCCGTAGGCCGCCCTCCCAAAGCACGAGGGACAGGCGGCCCTCCCCGTGGTGCTGGCTTGACTCACGCAAGCGTGCAGGTGATTGGCTGTGTGCGGTGGCCATGGGCCCTCCCCTCGTGCGGTTCTTGGAAAACCTAGCATCCAAACCCAACAAGAATTGCGGACCGAACACGTGTTTGCATACTAGCAGAACGAATCGAAACCGAACAGATGTTTTCAGAACGAATGTTTGGTACTATGTGCCCAAAGAAGGGAGCTGCTATGCCCAGACGTGCCCTCTCGAAGAGCGTCCAGCGGATCTACGACTTCATTTGCGCCTATTCCGCCGAGCACGGCTATCCGCCCACCGTGCGCGAGATCGGCCGGGCGGTGAACCTCAGCTCCCCGAGCACCGTGCACATGCACCTCCGCACGCTCGAGGCCCTCGGCTACATCAAGAGGGATCCCAATAAACCCCGTGCCCTCGAGATCTGCGATCCCGAGGGCCATGGCGCGCAGCCGAGCAAGCGCGAGGCGGACGTGGTCCCCTTCCCCATCGTCGAGGATCCCTCCACCGGGCTCACCACGCTTCCGGTCGTGGGACGCGTGGCCGCAGGCACTCCCATCCTCGCGGAGGAGAACATCGAGGAGACCCTCACGCTCCCCACGTCGCTCGTGGGGGATGGCGCGAGCTTCCTCCTGAAGGTCCAGGGCGAGTCGATGATCGACGCCGGCATCTTCGACGGCGACCTCATCTTCGTGCGCGAGGAGCCAAGTGCCGAGGACGGCGAGATCGTCGTGGCGCTCGTGGACGATTCCGCCACGGTGAAGACCTTCTACAAGGAAGACGATCGCGTGCGCCTCCAACCCGAGAATCCCACGATGGATCCCATCTACGCGGACAATCCGCGCATCCTCGGACGGGTCACGGGCCTCCTTCGCACTCGCATCTAGGGCACGGGGCCCGTGGCCGAGCGCCAGAGGATCCACGCTTTCGACATCGCGCGCGGTGCCGCCGTGGTGTCGATGGTCGCGTTCCACACCATGTACGACCTCGTGAGCTACGAGGGCATCGAGGCACCGTGGTTCTGGGGCGTCCCCGGCGACATCTGGCGCGCGTCCATCTCGTGGACCTTCCTCCTTCTCGCCGGGAGGATGTTCTCCATATCGCGGGATAACTTGCGTAGGTGCGCGAAGTACCTGCTGGTCGCGGCGCTCATCTTCATCGTGACCACGGTGGTGGCCGTGGATGTGCCGGTGAGCTTCGGGATTATCTACTGCATGGGCGCTTCTACGCTCCTCTTCGCCTGCGCGCAGCGTCTGGGGGCTCGCTTCTCGCATCCCGCCGTGGCGGTGGCGCTCGGCATCTCGTTTCTGTGCTGCCTCGAGGTGCCGCACGGGCGCTTCGGCCTCGGCCCCCTTTCCGTGGCGCTTCCCCGCGAGCTCTACGCCACGCCCTGGCTCTCGTGGCTCGGCTTTCCCGGAGGGGGCTTCGCCTCGGGCGACTACTATCCTCCTATCCCCTATGCGCTCCTCTACGGCGTGGGCGTGGTGTGGGGGTATTGCGTGAGCTCGGAAAACGCGCCACGGTGGTTCCTCGATGCCCGATGCCGTCCCCTCGAGTTCCTCGGACGCCATTCGCTCGTCATCTACGTGTTCCACCAGGTGGCGATCCTCGCGGTGCTCTGGATCATCGGCGCCGCGATCTCCCATCCGCTCTTCGTGTAGCGCTCAGACCTCGCCTTCCGCATCCTTCGCGAGCGCCGCCGCGCCTTGCGCGTAGGGCTCGAGCGAGCGCGCGAGCGCCTCCGGCGCCTTCACGGTGATGAGGAGCCCTTCCTGCACGTAGCGCTCGTGGATCACCTGGCAGCGCTCGTGCAGGAGCTTCACGAGGCGCCCCTCGCTGAAGGGGATGAGCGCGGTGATGCTCTCCTCCCCCGCTGCGGCCTCCGTCGCGATGCGGTGGCGCAGGTCGGCGAGGCCGCGCTCATTGAGGGCGGAGATGAGCTGCGCATCGGGATGGCGCAGCCGAAGCGCCTCGCGCGCCTCGTCGCCCAAGAGGTCGATCTTGTTCAGGCACAGCACGCGGGGGATGCCCGTGGCGTCGATCTCCGCGAGCGTGTCCACCACCGAGCGCACCTCCGCCTCCCAGGCCTCGTCTGAGGCGTCGGCCACGCAGAGGATGAGGTTTGCCTCGCGCACCTCGGAAAGCGTTGAGCGGAAGGCCTCCACGAGCGTCGTGGGCAGCTTCTGGATGAAGCCGACGGTGTCGGTGAGGGTGACGGTGCGGCCCTCCTCGAGCGAAAGGGACCTCGTGGTCGCGTCGAGCGTGGCGAAGAGCTCGTCTTGCACGTAGACATTCGCGCCCGTGAGGGCGTTCATGAGGGTCGATTTGCCCGCGTTGGTGTAGCCCACGAGCGCCACGCGGAAAACGCCCGATTCCCAACGCGCCTTCGACTGCGTCTGGCGGCGCGCGTCCACGCGTTCGAGCTCGCGTCGCACTTGCGCGATGCGATTGCGCACCATGCGGCGGTCCACCTCGAGCTGGCTCTCGCCCTGGCCGAAGCGGCTGCCGATTCCGCCGCGCGTCTGCTCGCCCATGAGGTGGCTCCACATGCCGCGAAGGCGCGGGAGCACGTAGCACAGTTGCGCAAGCTCCACCTGCAGGCGACCCTCGACCGTCGTCGCGTGGCGCCCGAAGATGTCGAGGATGAGCGCCGTGCGATCGATGATCTTCACGTCCTTGCCCACGGCGCGCTCGAGGTTCGACTGCTGGGAGGGCGTGAGGTCCTCGTCGAAGACGACGACGTCGATCTTCTCCGCGCGTACTCGCTCAACGAGCTCTTCGGTCTTCCCGCTCCCGATGAAGGTCTTCGGCACGGGCTTCGCGAGGCGCTGCGTGAGCTCACCCACCACGTCTGCGCCATCGGTCTCCACCAGGCGCGCGAGCTCCGCCATCGAGCGATCTTGGGGCCAATCATCGCGTTCTCCGAGGTCGACGCCCACGAGGAGTGCGCGCTCGGGCACGATTGCCGTGGACTGGGGAGTGAAGCGCCTGCTCATCGCGCGCCCTCCCCCTCGCCTTGGGGCGTGGCCCCGTGCGCGATGGCGTCATCGACAATGAGGGCCGCCGCGTCTTCGGGTGTCATCTCGTCCATGGCGATCCACCTGATGCGAGGATCGCGCCTGAACCACGTGAGCTGGCGTTTCGCGTAGTTGCGGCTGCGTCGCTTCATCTTCGATATCGCGTCATCCAAGCCAAGCTCGCCCGAAAGGAACGCGAGCACCTCGGCATAGCCGATCGCCTGGGACGCAGTGGGGGCGCGTCCCAGGCCGCGGGCGCCCAGCGAGCGCACCTCGTCGAGGAAGCCCGCCTCGAACATCTCGTCCACACGCTCGTCGATCGAGCGGTAGAGCGCCTCCCGATCGCGCGTGAGGCCCCAGATCCACGCCTCATAGTGCGGTTTCGGCGCATGGAGGCCCGAAGCCTGCTTTGCGTAGGAGACTCCGGCGTCGCTCATCTCGAGGGCCCGGATGGTGCGACGGACGTTATGGGGATGGATGAGCGAGGCGGATTCGGGATCTCGCGCCTCCAGCTCCCTCCACAATCCCTCGTCGCCGAGCTCCTCGGCCCTTCCCTCCCAGAAGAGGCGCGAGGCAGAGGCGCCCTCCCCCTTGGGGAACGCCATCTCGTCGAGGGCCGCGCGCACGTAGAGTCCCGTGCCTCCGCAAAGCACCGGGGTGAGCCCCTTCGAGAGCGCGGCGTCGATCGCCTCTCGGGCGTCGCGTTGGTAGAGGGCCGCCGAATAGGCCTCGCCCACCTCCGCGACGTCCACGAGGAGGAGCGGCCGGCGACGCTCCTTTGGGGGAACCTTCGCCGTGCCGATGTCCATCCCCCGATAGACCTGCATGGCGTCGGCGGATATCACGCACGAGCCGAGCGCGGCGGCCACCGCGTCGGCGAC
Organism: uncultured Atopobiaceae bacterium; assembly: GCA_947581665.1. Taxonomy (GTDB): domain Bacteria; phylum Actinomycetota; class Coriobacteriia; order Coriobacteriales; family Atopobiaceae; genus CANRLS01. The sequence continues at coordinate 17,706 of CANPVI010000011.1, forward strand.
CTCGGACTTTCCGCTCGCCGTGGGTCCCACGACGGCGAGCACGGGACCGCGTCTCACCGTGGCTCGCCTTCGATTTCGCCCTGCACGTAGAAGGAACGCGCCTCGCGCACGCGCACATCCACGAGGGCACCGGTGAGGGCCTCCGTGACCACGCCGTCGGGAAGGGGAAAGTGCACCGTGAAGTTTTCCGGCGAATGGCCTACGAGGATATTCTCCCCGCGCTTGGATTCCCCCTCGACGAGCACCTCGACACGCGACCCCACCAGGGCGCCGTGCGCCTTCGCGGAGACCCTTCGCACGGCCTCGGCCAGCCGCTCCAAGCGCTCGTGGGAGACCTCGCCCGGCACTTGGTCCGGCATCTCGGCCGCCTTCGTGCCCGCGCGCTTGGAGTAGATGAAGGTGTAGGCGCCTTGGAGGTCAGCCTCGTCGACGAGGTCGAGGGTGGCTTGGAAATCCTCCTCCGTCTCGCCCGGAAAGCCCACGATGAGGTCGGTGGTGAGGGCGAGGCCGCAGACGCGTTCGTGCGCCTCACGC
>CANPVI010000012.1 GCA_947581665.1 uncultured Atopobiaceae bacterium
GGCGAAGGCTTGGGCAACGAGCATGCCGAGCCCGCCCTCGCAGGCGATGCCGAGGCGCTCCGCCTCGAGGAGAATCACGGTGCGTAGCGGGTTGTAGACGATATCGACCACGCCCTTGAGCTGGGGGAGCGCCTCGAGCGTGCCAGGCGCGAGCGGGCTCTTCGGGCAGTGCGGGAACATTCCCACGGGAGTGGCGTTGACGATGAGGAGCGCGTCGCCGTGGCGCTCGACGAGGTTCTCGTAGTTCTCGGGACCGCGCCTGGAGATCACCGTCACCTGCGCGCCCGCACGCACAAGCACCGCCCTCACGGCCTCCTGCGCGCCACCCGATCCGAGGATGAGGGCCTTCCTGCCGGCGAGCACCGCGCGGGGCTCGGCGTCGAACGCCCGCCGCGTGAAGCGCTCGAGCAGCCATGAGAAGCCGAAGAAGTCGGTGTTATCGGCGAGGATCGAGCCGTCCCTGCGCTTCACGAGCGTGTTGGTCGCACCGAGCTCGCGGGCGATCTCGCTCGCCTCGTCCGCGAGCTCGAAGGCGCGGCGCTTGTAGGGGATGGTCACGTTGAGCCCCCGCCAGGCGCCTTCGCGAAGGAACGCCTCCACCTCCTCGGGCTCGCGTTCGAAGAGCGCGTAGGGGGCGCTCCCCAGAAGCGAGTGGATCCTCGGCGAGAAGGAGTGGCCGAGCGTGCGGCCGAGGAGGCCGAAGCGCGCCTCTCGGGTCCCCTCGGCGAGCGCCGCCGTCGCGTCGCGCGCCGCGTCGAGCTCGGCCGCCACCGCATCCGCCGCAGGGGCGATGAGCTCGTCTTCGGGCGTGAGGCCCGGGGCGCGCTCGAATGACACGTCCTCCTCGCGCGTGGGCATCACAGGACCTCGGAATAGGAGCCGAGGTAGCGAAACTCCTCGCACACGTCGTCAAGCGAGGAGAGCAGCCGCCTGAACTCCGGCGCGCTCACGGGGCAGTCCATGTCGAAGTAGAACGAGTAGTCGAACTCGCGGTCCGGGAGTGGTCGGCTCTCGAGCTTGGAGAGGTTGATGTCGAAGCTGTAGAAGCGCGCGAGCACCTTGTAGAGCGACCCCGGCTCGTCGGTGGTGATCACCTGGAGCGACGTGCGATCGGCGCCGGGATAGATCTCGAGGTTCTTCGAGATGCAGGCGAAGCGCGTGTAGTTGTTGCCCATGTCCTGCACTCCGCGCTTGAGGATCACGAGGTCGTAGAGCGTGGCGCAGGAACGGCTCCCGAGGGCGGCGATCGTGGGATCATCCGATTCGGCCACCATCTTCGCCGCGACGGCGGTGTTCTCCACTATGTGCACCGTCACGTCGGAGAGCGAGGCGAGGAAGTCCGCGCACTGCTCGATCGCCTGTTGGTGGGAGTAGATGTGGCGAATGCCCTCGAGCGTGGCACCGGGCTTCGCGAGGAGGTTGTGGTCCACCTTCAGGCGCACGGTACGGCAGATGTGGAAGTCGTAGGAGGCCATGAGGTCGTAGACCTGGTTCACGGTACCGGCGGTCGAGTTCTCGAGCGGGAGCACTCCGTATGCGCAAAATCCCTGTTCAACCGCCTTGAACACGCCCTCGAAGGTGGAGAAGTAGGCGATGGTGGGGTGCTTGAAGAAGCGGTCGGCCGCCATCTGCGAGTAGGCGCCCTCCACGCCCTGACACGCCACGAAGGCCTCTTGGGGGAAGAGGTCCGGCGTGTCCTCGACGGCCGCGTTGATCTTCTCCACGAGCTCGCTCTTCACGGGGGAGAGGGAGGCCTCGTTCGCACGGGCCACCTCGAAGAGCAGGTTGAAGAGCACGATCGCGTAATCGCGCAAGTCGTCGGGCACCTTCTCGGCCACGTCGGCGAGCTTCTGGCGCTCGCGCATGCGATCGAGCACGGGAAGGCCGTGCGCGCTCTTGTAGGCGGCGACCTCGTTCGTCGCGGCCATGCGCTCGCGGAAGAGCGAGATGATCTGATCGTCGATGGCGTCGATGCGCTCGCGAATGACGGAGAGGTCTTCCATGAAACGTCCTTTGGTTGGCGTCGCCCGATAGGGCCCTAAGCATAGTGCAAGCAAACCACGAGCTTCCGCCATGCCCTCGCCAAGGGTGCGCCGTCTCGTGATAAAGGCCCGCCCGCCTTCGCTAAAAGACGCCCCGATATCCGCGACGATTGGGGCGTTCCCTCAGGGAGGGCGCGCGAGGAAGCGCCACGCTAGAATGCCCGTGGCACGTCCACCCACGTCCTGATGCTCGAGGTACGTCGATGTCCGCAGGAACGCGCATGCGCGAACTTCCCTCCTACCTCCCCTCGCTGGACGGCCTTCGCGCCTTCGCCGTGATCGCGGTCATCCTCTACCATCTCGTACCTGCGATCTTGCCCTCGGGATTGCTCGGCGTGACGCTCTTCTTCGTGCTTTCCGGCTACCTCATCACGGGCCTGCTCATCAAGGAGTGGAACAAGACCTCGACCATCCATCTCGGACGGTTTTGGCTGCGTCGCATCCGCCGCCTCGTGCCGGCGATCATCTTCCTCTTCGTGGGCGTGGCGGCGCTCACGGCGCTCTTCGCCCCCGATCTCCTCACGAAGCTCCGCGAGGACATGGTCCCCGCGCTGCTCTTCTTCACGAACTGGTGGTACATCTTCCGGGATGTGAGCTACTTCGAGGCCATGGGCGCGCCCTCGCCGGTGACGCACTTCTGGTCGCTCGCGATCGAGGAGCAGTTCTACCTCATCTGGCCGCCGATCTTGCTCCTGCTCTTCACGATCGGCTTGCGCAAACGCGGCATCCAAACCGGGATCGCGCTCGCCTCCGGGGCCTCCGTTGCGCTCATGGCGCTCCTCTACGATCCGCTCGGCGACCCTTCCCGGGTCTACTACGGCACGGATACGCGCGCGTTCTCCCTGCTCATCGGCGCATGGCTTGCGTTCCAGTTCCCCATGGAGCGGGTGATGGGGCAAGGGGAGAGGCCCTTCGGTGATCGTGGGCGCACCGTCTCGGCCTGGCTCGCCTGGGCCGCGTGTGTCGGCATCATCGCCGTCATGGTCACCATCTCGGGCTACGACCCCTTCCTCTACCAAGGAGGGATCCTTCTCATCTCGCTTCTCTGCGCGGTCCTCATCGTGGGGCTCGTGAACCTCACCTCGACGATCTGCCGCGTATTCTCGTTAAAGCCGCTCGTGTGGGTGGGCCAGCGCTCCTATGGCATCTACCTCTGGCACTATCCGCTCATTTTGCTCATGAACCCCATGAACTCCACGACGGAGCCCCCTTGGTGGGTCTATCTCATCCAGATGGCCATCGTCCTCGCCGTGGCGGAGTTCTCGTACCGCCTCATCGAGATGCCGGTGCGCCGTGGCGATCTTGGGCGTTGGGTGAGAGGCGTGCGGGATGGCAGCGTGAGCGTCCTCGACTACCTCGCGGGGCACCTCCTGCAGTTCACGGGATCCCTCGTGCTCATCTCGGTGGCGATCGTGGGCTGCATCGTCGTGCCTCCCACTCAGACGATCGGCAACACGAGCGTCTTCGAGGGGGAAGGCGCGCTCCCCATGCCACGGGAGCCCCTCATGGACAAGCCCGCCGAGGCGACGGGCGAGCTCGTCGCCTCGAGCGAGCCGGAGCCCGCGCCCGAGCCCGCGGGCCCCACGCCAGAGGAGCTCGCCGAGCAGGCCAACGTCCTCATCATCGGCGATTCGGTGCTCGCGGGCGTCCAGGGCTACGGCTACTTCGATGGCGTCCTGCCGAACGCCACCGTCGACGCGAAGATCTCCCGCCAGCTCTACACCGCCAAGGATTTCTACCAGCAGCACGTGGATGAGGGTTGGGATGGCGAGGTGGTGATCTTCGAGATGGGGACGAACGGCGTGGCCACCGCCGAACAGGTGGAGGAGATGGTGAACGCGGTTCCCGCGGACAAGAAGGTGCTCCTCGTGAACATCCGCACGCCGTTTCCGCTCGAGGGCATGAACAACGCACTGCTCCAAGACGCCGCGAACAACCACGACAACGTCACGCTCGTGGACTGGTTCGACGCGAGCGAGGGCCACGACGAGTACTTCGACGGCGACGGCACGCACCTCACGCCGACGGGGTGCGAAGCCTACATCGCCATGCTCCGCTCCGCGCTCGCCGATCTCTATCGCTGAGCCCGGGAGACGCGCGAAGGAGGCGGGAGAGGCGTGGCTAGCGCGCGGACGGTGCGCCCCTCTGGAGCATGAGGTCCATGAGCGTGAGGGCTAAGACCGCCTCCGCCACTGGCACGGCGCGCGGCGCGATGCAGGGATCGTGGCGCCCGCGCACGCGGAGCTCGGCCTCCTCCATGTGCTCGAGGTCCACCGAGCGCTGGGGCATCGCGATGGAGGCCGTGGGCTTCACCGCAAGGCGCACGACGAGGGGCGCTCCGGTGGTGATGCCGCCGAGGATTCCCCCCGCGTCGTTCTTCTCGGGCGTCGCCTCCATGCGCGCATCGAGCGTATAGGGATCGTTGTGCTCGGAGCCGCGCATCCTCGCCGCTCCGAAGCCCGCGCCGAATTCGACGCCCTTCACCGCGGGGATGCCGAAGAGCGCGGAGGAAAGCTGGCTCTCCACGCCGAGGGCCATGGGATCGCCAAGGTCGGCGGGCACGCCCGTGGCCAGCGCCTCCACGATGCCACCCACGGAATCGCCTTCTTGGGCTGCCTTCGCGATGGCGTCTCTCATGGCGGCTCCCGCCTCGGCCGAGAGAGTGGGGAAATCGCGTGTCGCGAGCGTGGCGATCTGGCTCTCGAGCTGGGACTTCGTCTCGAGGTCGAGCATGCGCGCGGCGAAGGGCGCGTCCTTTACGCCGGCCACCTCGGCCAGATGCGCCGCCACGCGCACGCCGCGCTCGGCAAGCCATTGGAGGCAGAGCGCGCCCGCCGCGGCGAGCGGTGCGGTGAGGCGTCCCGAGAACTGGCCGCCGCCCGAGCGATCCCAGTCATCGCCCCAGCGCCTCCACGCCACGAGATCGGCGTGGCTCGGGCGCGGCACCTTGCCCATCGCGGTGTAATCCTGCCGTCGCGTGTCGGTGTTCTCGATCACGAACGCGATCGGCGCACCGGAGGTCCTGCCCTCGGCGTTCAGGCCACAGAGGAAGCGCACGGCATCGGCCTCGCTGCGTCTCGTGGTCCACGGCCCCTGGCCGGGTGCGCGGCGCGCCATGAAGGCTCCGAGCGCCTCCTCGTCCACGGCGAGCCCTGCGGGGAACCCGTCGAGGACGCAGCCGATGGCCCTGCTGTGCGACTGCCCGAAGACCGTCACGCCGAGCGCGCGACCGAAGGTGTTCATGCGCGTCATGCCTCCTCTACGCTGCCGCCAAGCGCGCGCAGCACCTTGAAGAAGGTGGGATAGCTCTTGTTCACGCACTCCGCGCCGAGGATCGTCACGCGGCCAGAGGAGCGCAGCGCGCAGATGGCCGCCATCATCGCAATGCGGTGGTCCTTCGCCGCGTCCACCACGCCTCCCGAGAGCTCGTCCACTCCCTCGATCTCGAGCTCGTCGCCCAGAAGCGTCGCCTTGCCGCCGAGCGCGCAGATGGTCGCGCGCACGCTCTCGAGGCGATCGCTTTCCTTCAGGCGCAGGCGCCGTGTGCCGAAGAAGCGGGTCCTGCCCTCGGCGAGCGCGGCGACCGCGGCGAGCGGGCATACGAGGTCGGGCATGTCGGAGAGGTCGAACGCGGCGCCACGCAGGCCCTTGCCCAGCGCCTGGCAGATGCCGCCTTCGCGGCTCACCCGCACGCCCATGAGGGCGAGTGCGGCGAGGATCGCGCGATCACCCTGCACGCTGGAGAGGTTCAGGTTCGAAACGCGCACGTCCGCGCCGATGGCACCCGCAGCGAGCCAGAAGGCCGCCTGCGACCAGTCGCCCTCCACGTCGATGTCCCCCGGGGACGTGATGTGCTGATGCGGCCCCACGATGAAGCGCGTCGCGTGCTCGAAGTGCGCGCCGCCGATCGACTGGGAGTCGCCGTGCTCGCCATCGAGGCGGTCGGAGAGCACGTGGACGCCGAAGCGCTCGAGCGCCTCGGCCGTGAGCCGCACGTAGGGCTTCGATTCGAAGGGATCTTGCACGTGGAGGTCGAGGCCCTCGGGGAGAAGCGGGGAGGCGAGGAGGATCCCCGAGACGAACTGCGAGCTCACGTTTCCGTCGATGGTGTAGCGCCCGCCCGCGAGGGGACCCTCGGCCACGAGCGGAAGCTCCTTCGCGCTCTTCCTCTCGATGATGGCGCCATGGCGCAGGAGCTCGTCGGTGAGGGGCGCGAGGGGCCTCGTGGGAAGGCGACCCTCCCCGCTGAAGCGCGCACGTGCGGGCAGGGCGCACACCACGGGGATGAGGAAGCGCAGCGTGGCGCCCGACTCGCCGCAATCGAGGTTCACGTCCGAGAGCGCCACGGGCCTTCCCGAAGGGTCACGGGGAAGCGGCGTGATCCGCAGCCCGCGCGCGGAGAGTCCGGTGGAATCGCGTCGCTCGACGGGCTGGATGCGCGCGCCGAGGGTCCTCAGGCAGCGCACCGTGGCGTCGATGTCCGCCGAGGCGTGCTCGAGGGCGAGGAACGTGGGCACGTTGGCGAAGGCCGAGAGGATGAGCAGGCGCTGGGCGATCGACTTCGAGGCGGGCGCACGCACGGTGCCCGAGAGCGAAGAGGCCTTGACGGTCACATCCATGAGTGCCTACCTCGAGTTTCTCTAGCTGGAGAGGCCGGCTCGCACGATCTCCGCGAAGCGGTCGATGTCCATGGGCACCACCTCGACGTCGCCGAGGAAGCGCACGATCACGGCGTTCACGGTGGAGCCGTGGCGCTTCTTGTCCGCCCGAAGGCGCTCGATGATGGCATCGGCCGGAACGTTCGCGTGGGTGGGCAGGCCATAGGCCTCGATGCAACGCAGGATCGCGCGCGTGACGGGCGCCGGGGTGAGGCCGTGGGCGGTGGCCCCGCGGCACAGGATGGCGAGCCCCGCCGCCACGCACGAGCCGTGGCCGAGGGTGTAGTTGCTCGCGGCCTCGATGGCGTGGCCGATCGTGTGGCCGAGGTTGAGGGTCTGGCGAAGGCCGCTCTCGCGCTCGTCCTCCACGACCACATCGCGCTTGACCCGCACGTTTGCGGACACGAGCGCGGCCATGCGGTCGAAGTCGAGCGCCGAGCAGTCGACGGCCCCCATAAGAGGCGCCGTCACGGGGTTCTCGGCGATCGCGTTGAAGAGCTCGGGGCCCGCGAGCACCCCGTGCTTGATGATCTCCCCGAAGGCGTCCATGAGAAGCGCGGGGGAGAGGGTGGCGAGGGCCTCCACGTCCTCGAGTACGAGCGCGGGTTGTAGGAAGGCTCCCGCGAGGTTCTTTCCGCCTTGGAGGTCGACGGCGGTCTTTCCGCCCACCGAGGAATCGACCATGGCGAGGAGGCTCGTGGGCACCTGCACCACGGTGATGCCGCGCATGTAGGTGGCTGCGGCAAAGCCCCCGAGGTCACCGACGACGCCGCCGCCGAGCGCGACGACCGCGTCATCGCGGGTGAGGCCGGACTGCGCCATGACTTCGAGGCACGTGGCATAGGTTTGGAGGTTCTTCTGCGCCTCGCCGGCCTCGAAGACGAAGACGTTGATGGAAAAACCGCTAGCCCTCAGCGAATCCGCCACGCGTTGCCCGTAGAGCGGCCACACGTGCGAATCGGTGACGATCAACAGCGAATCGCCCTTCACGAGCGGACGCACCATGGTGCCGAGCTCGTCGAGCAGCGCGCGTCCGCATACGACCTCGTAGGCCCTCGAAGCCGTGGGAACGTCGATGACTTCGCGGCGAGAGGCGCTCATCTTCCCTCCGCCTTCCGCTTCGCGCGATCGCCCTCGGCGAGGAGCTCCTGCAGGCGATCCCTGTCTCCCTCGCGCAGCGCGTCCGCGTAGGCGCCCAGGTGCGCGCGAAGCGCGTCGATCTCCTTGACGAGGTTGTCGGCATCGTCCATGAAGAGCTCGGCCCACATCGCGGCATTCAGGCGCGCCACGCGGGTGAGGTCGAGGTACGAGCCCGCGGAGAAGCCCTTGTGCGCGAGGGCGCGCGGGCTCTTCACGTAGGCGTTCGACACCACGTGGGCGAGCTGCGAGGTGTAGGCGATGATCTCGTCGTGCTCGGCGGGGGAGGCCACGGTGTAGGAGCCGAAGCCCACCGGCTCGAGCAGTGCGGTGAGGCGATCGAGCGTCCAGAGGCGCTCGATCTCATCCACCTCGGAATCGGGGCAGAGCACCATCGGCGCCTTCCTGAACATCGAGGCGCGGGAGTGCGCGAAGCCGGAGAACTGGGTGCCCGCCATGGGGTGGCAACCCACAAAGGAGAAGCCATGCTCGCGCGCGAGGGGCCAGAGCTCCGTGCACACCGAGCGCTTCACGCCGGCGGTGTCGATGACGATCGTCGAGGGGCTGACGAGCCTTGCGTGCTCCTTCAACCAGCTCACGAGATGCTCGGGATAGGTGGTGAGGACGATGAGCTCGCAGGTGGGGATGATGTCGTCGGTGAGCTCGCCGGTGGCGGATTCGATGAGCGCGAACTCGAGCGTGGAGCGCGTGCGGTTCCACACGTACGTCTCCAAGCCCGCCTCGTGGAAGGCCTTGGCGAAGGAGCCGCCCATGAGCCCGAGACCCACGACCCCCACGCGCCCCTCCACGACGGGTGCCAGAGGCGCTCGATCTTGGGAACGCTCGCTCACTCGTCCTCCATCTCCACGGCCTCGCGCACGAGCGCGATCCTGCGCATGGCGTTCCTGAACTGCGCCGGCGTGAGCGCCTGCGCGCCGTCGGACCAGGCGCGAGAGGGCTCGGGATGCACCTCGATCTCGAGGCCGTCCGCGCCGGCCGCCGTGGCCGCGAGCGCGGCGGACACGACGTAGCGCGTATAGCCGGCCGCATGAGAGGGGTCGCCCACGATCGGAAGGTGCGAGAGCTGATGGCACACGGCGATCGCGTTCGTATCGAAGGTGTTGCGCGTATGGGTCTCGAAGGTGCGGATGCCGCGCTCGCAGAGGATCACCTTGTCGTTACCCTCGCTCATCACGTACTCCGCAGCCATGAGGAACTCGTCGATCGTGGCGGAGAAACCGCGCTTCAAGAGCACCGGCACGTGTGTCTTGCCCACCTCCTTCAAGAGGGGGAAGTTCTGCATGTTGCGGGCGCCGATCTGCATGACGTCGACGCCGCAGTCCACGAAGAGCGCCACGTCGCGCGGGTCCATCACCTCCGAGACGATGGGCATGCCGAGCTCATCCTTGGCGCGGGTGAGGATCTTGAGGCCCTCCGCGCCCATTCCCTGGTTGGCATAGGGGCTCGTGCGGGGCTTGAAGGCGCCACCGCGAAGCATCGTGGCGCCCGCGGCCTTCACCTCGCGGGCGATCTCGACGAGCTCATCGCCCTCCACCGAACACGGACCGGCGATCACCTGGAAGTTGCCTCCGCCGACCTTCACGCCGAAGCCGCAGTCGATGACGGAATCCTCGGGATGAAACTTGCGGTTTGCGAGCTTGAAGGGCTCGGAGACGCGGGTGACGCGCTCGATGATGTCCATCGATTCGAGGAGGAAGGGATCGATGGAGAACGTGTCGCCCACGAGCCCGACGACGGTTTCGTTCGCACCCTCGGACACGTAGGTCGAGAGGCCCTTCGACTCGATCCACGCAATGAGGTGGCGCAGCTGTTCGGGGGTGGCGCTTTGCTTGACGATGGCGATCATTGGGGTCCCAATCGGTTCGTGTCTCGGCTGGTGCGTCGTGTGGCGCAATCCGTAAGGGTAGGCCTTGGCGCGCTCGGGGAGGGCGGGATTGCTGTTCTATAATCCCATCCGTGGCAAACGCCCTCGTAGCTCAGTGGATCAGAGCGCTCGCCTCCGGAGCGAGAGGTCGCGGGTTCGAATCCCGCCGAGGGTACCATGGGTTCCGGGCGCGAACAACATCACTCGTGCAGCTAGATGTGCGAATTGCTCATGCGCGCCCTGGGGATCGAGAGGCTCGGGCGGAAGGTTTCCATGGCTCAAGGCGAGGCGCGTACGCACAGCTCCCAGCCCACGCCCCCGGGCGGACTCACGAGTGCCCAGGTGGCCGAGCGCGTCGCCCAGGGCCTTGTGAACGTGGACGCCTCTCCCAAGACGAAGACCGTCCCCGAGATCGTCGCCGACCACGCCTTCACCCTCTTCAACGCGGTAAACATCCTGCTCGCGGCCCTCGTCTTCATCACGGGCAACTACCGCAACATGCTCTTCCTGCTCATCGTCTTCGCGAACATGGCCATCGGCATCTTCCAGGAGATCCGCTCGAAGATGGCGGTGGATCAGCTCTCCATCCTCGCGGAGCGTCCGGCGAAGGTCATTCGCGACGGGCGCGAGGTCGAGGTGCCAGTGCATGAGATCGTGCAGGGCGACCTCGTGGTGCTCTCCCATGGGGACCAGGTGCCCGCCGACCTCTGCGTGCGCGAGGGCGACGTGTACATGAACGAATCGCTGCTCACTGGCGAGAGTAGACCCGTGGAGAAGCACGTGGGAGACGAGCTGCTCTCCGGCTCCTTCGTGGCGTCGGGCGCGGTGAAGGGCGAGGCCACGCGCGTGGGCGCCGCCTCCTACGCGGCGCGCATCAACGACGAGGCCAAGCAGGCCAAGCCCGTGAACTCCGAGATCATGACCACGCTGAAGATGATCATCCGCTTCGGCACGTGGGTCCTCGTGCCGGTGGGCGTGGCGCTCTTCACGCGCTCGTACTTCTCGGGTATCAGCCTCGACGATTCGATCCTCTCCACGGTGGCGGACGTCATCGGCATGATCCCCCAGGGCCTCGTGCTCCTCACTTCCACCGTGCTCGCCATCGCCACGATGCGCCTCGCGCTGAACAAGGTCCTCGTCCAGCAGCTCTACTGCATCGAGACGCTCGCACGCGTGGACGTGCTCTGCCTCGACAAGACGGGCACCATCACCGCCGGCGTGATGGAGATCCGCGATGTGAAGTCGCTTTCGGGGATGTCCGAGGGCGACGTGATCGCCGCGATGGCCACGGTGGCGAAGGCGAACGAGGACGACGCGAACGAGACGGCGATGGCGGTGCTCGACTATGCCGACGCGAATGGCGTGGCGATCCCGCCCATCGCGCGCGCCATCCCGTTCTCGAGCGAACGCAAGTACTCCGGCTGCGTCACGGAGGCCGGTGAGGCGCTGGTCTTCGGAGCCGGGCAGTTCGTGCTGCGCGATCGCTTCGGCGAGTACGAGGACGAGATCCGCGGCTTCCCTGCCACCTCGCGCGTACTCGTCGTCTGCCGCTGCGAGGGATTCGACAAGGAGAACGCAATCATCGGCGAGCCCGAGGTGCTCGGGATCGTCTCCATATCCGACCACGTGCGCGCCTCTGCGCCGAAGACGCTCGAGTATTTCCGCCGCCAGGGCGTGACGTTGAAGATCATCTCGGGCGACGATCCCGCGACCGTGGCGGCCATCGCCAAGGAGGCCGGCGTCGAGGGCGCGGATGCATGGGTGGACGCGTCCACGCTCACCACCGACGAGGCGCTCGCCGACGCCGCGCTTCGCTATACGGTCTTCGGCCGCGTGACGCCCCAGCAGAAGAAGGGACTCCTGCTCGCGCTCAAGGCCAAGGGCCACACGGTGGCCATGACGGGAGACGGCGTGAACGACGTGCTCGCCCTTCGCGAGGCGGATTGCTCGGTCGCCATGGCGTCCGGCACCGACGCGGCGCGCACGGTGGCGGAGATCGTGCTCGTGGATAACGACTTCGCCCACATGCCCGAGGTGGTGGACGAGGGGCGTCGCTCCATCAACAACCTCCAGCGTTCCGCCTCGCTCTTCCTCGAGAAGACGGTCTTCTCCATGGCCGTGGGGGTGCTCTGCATCCTCCTTCCTCCCTATCCGATGCTGCCCATCCAGCTCTCGCTCATCTCCGGAAGCCTCATCGGCATCCCGTCCTTCATCCTCGCCCTCGAGCCGAACCACGACCGCGTGAAGGGCAACTTCCTCGCGCACGTGCTCTCGCGCTCGATGCCGGCATCGGTGGCGGTGACGATCGGGCTCGCCTGCGTGGTGATCGCGCGCACCTTCCTCGGGCTTTCCACCGAGCAGGTCTCGACGATCGCCACCTGCGTGACGAGCGTGGTGGGCATCTGGCTCATCTGGCGCATCTCCCAGCCGCTGAACCTGCTCCGCAGCGCACTCCTCGTGGCCACCATCCTCCAGATCCTCCTCGGCGTTACGATCTTCGGATGGTTCTTCGAGATGGCGCCCCTCACATGGCCGATGGTCGGATTCCTCGCCGCGGTGAGCGTCGTCACCATCATCATTTTCGAGGTGCTGTGGCACCACGCGAAAAGAAACGAGACGCCCGAGGGCATCTACGGGCGTTTCGCGCAGAAAGTCGAGGAGCGAAGCCATGGAAAGGCAAGCCAGCGCAGCCTCTAGCAATCCCGATCGCGCCTACATCGAGCGGGCCGTCCACGGCGAGGCCTTCGGGCAGGCCGTGTGCCGCGCGCGCACGCCCAGGGAGCTCGAGGTCGACGGGCGAACGGTGCGCATGATCGACGTCGCGGAGGTGCCGGGGGCGCTACGCATCCCCAGGGCCTCCGTGCGCTTCCTGGAGAACGTCATCCGCCGCGCGCCGTCGGACGAGGCGGCCATCGAAGCCGCGCGTCGGGTCGTGGAGGCCGGGCTCGAGGGCAGGGCGGGTGAGGAGATTGAGTTCTCGCCATCCCGCGTGCTCTTCCAGGACTTCACGGGCGTGCCGATCTTCGTGGACTTCGCGGCCATGCGCGATGCGATGGTCGCGAAGGGCGGGGATCCCGAGACGGTGAATCCGAAGATTCCCTGCGTACTCGTGGTGGACCACTCCGTGCAAGCCGATTGCACCGGCGAGGCGGGTGCCACCGAGCTCAACCTCGCCATCGAGGCGCGCAGGAACGCCGAGCGCTTCAGCTTCCTCAAGTGGGCGCAGAAGAGCTTCGACAACGTGGAGATCGTGCCGCCGGGCCAGGGTATCTGCCACCAGCTCGGCGTCGAGCGGTTCTGGACGCTCGTGGCAAGGGACTCCCTGGCGCAAGACGAGCTCTGGGGCTTCGACACGCTCGTGGGCTCCGATTCCCACACCACCACCGCGAACGGCCTCGGCGTGATGGGCTGGGGCCTGGGCGGCATCGAGTGCGAGGCCGCGGCGCTCGGGCTCTCGCTGCCCATGCGCGTGCCCGAGGTCGTGGGACTCACGCTCACGGGCGCGCTTCCCGAGGGCGTCCAGGCGATGGACCTCGCGCTCACCCTCACGCAGCTCCTGCGAGAGAAGGGCGTGGTGGGAAAGATCGTCGAGGTGTCGGGGGAGGGCGTGGCCACGCTCACCGCCACGCAGCGCGCCTGCGTGGCGAACATGACCCCCGAGTACGGCGCCACGGCGACGCTCTTCCCGGTGGACGAGGAGACGCTTGCCTACCTCGCCCTCACGGGCAGGAGCGCCGAGCAGGTGGCGCTCGCACGGGAGTACTACCGTGCCCAGGGCATCTTCGGCGTCGAGGGACGCGACGTGCCGCGCACCTACTCCGATGTGGTGGAGTTCGACCTCTCGAGCGTGGAGCCCTGCCTTGCGGGACCCTCCCGCCCCCACAATCGCGTGCGCATCGCCGATCTCGAGTCGCGGGTGCGCGAGGTGGCGGCCACGCATGGCCACGGCGATGCCCAGGCGCGCTTCGAGGTCGAGCTCCCCGAGGGCAGCTTCGAGCTCGCGCACGGGTCGCTCGCGCTCGCGGCCATCACGAGCTGCACCACGGCCACGGACGCGGCGATGGTCGTGTCCGCGGCGCTCCTTGCGAGGAACGCGCGTGAGCGCGGCCTTACCGCGGCACCGTGGGTGAAATGCATCCTCGGCCCCGGGTCGAAGGCCACCACGCGCCTCCTCGATGAGGCGGGGCTCACGGAACCGCTCGCCGAGCTCGGCTTCTCGCTCTCGGGCTGGGGCTGCCTCGCCTGCATCGGGAACTCCGGCCCGCTCGCCGCGCCCATCCACGAGCTTGCCAAGGACGTGGAGCTCACGAGCGTGCTCTCCGGCAATCGCAACTTCGACGGGCGAATCTCGCCCGACGTGGCGCAGAACTACCTCTGCGCCCCCTCGCTCGTGGTGGCCTACGCCATCAAGGGCACCATGGCCGCGAACCTCGAGGAGGAGCCACTCGGCATAGGCGAGGATGGCGAGCCGGTCATGCTCAGCGAGGTGCTCCCCGATCCCTCCCAGGTGCGAGGGATCCTCGAGGCGCACCTCACCCCCGAACTCTTCGCGAAGACTTCCGACCTCGCCTCCGGCGGTGCCTCGTGGGATGCGCTCAGCGCGCCGGAGGACACCACGTACCCGTGGGATCCCACATCCACCTACATCCGACGTCCCCCGTACTTCGAAGATGCCCGTCCGGCTGAGCGCGTGGGATGCTCCGAGGCGCGGTGCCTCGCGCTCCTCGGGGACTTCGTGACCACGGACCACATATCGCCCGCGGGCACCATCGCGAAGGGTTCCCCGGCGGCGCGCTACCTCGAGGAGCGCGGCGTGAAGCCCGAGGACTTCAACACCTATGGCGCGCGTCGCGGCAACCACGAGGTGATGGAGCGGGGAACGTTCGCAAACCCGCGACTCCAGAACGCGCTCGCGAGGGGCGAGAGCGGCGGCGTGACGACCGATCCCGTCACGGGCGCGCTCACGAGCATCTGGGAGGCCTCGGAGAGCGCGCGCAAGGCCGGTGTGGAACTCCTCCTCGTCGCGGGGAAGATGTACGGCTCCGGCTCCTCGAGGGATTGGGCTGCCAAGGGCCCCGCGCTCCTCGGCGTGCGCTGCGTGGTGGCCGAGAGCTTCGAGCGCATCCATCGCTCGAACCTCGTGGGAATGGGGATCCTGCCGCTTGAGCTCGACGGGGTGACGCTCGACGAGCTCGCCCTCACGGGCGAGGAGCGTTTCAGCGTCGAGCCGGTGGAGGTGGCGCTCGGCAAGCCCGCGCCGAAGACCATGCTCACCATCGTCTCAGCGGACGGTACGGAGCGTCGTGTGGCCTGCCGCGTGCGCATCGATACGCCCACCGAGGCCCTCTACATGGCGAAAGGCGGTATCCTACCGTACGTATTGGGCGATATGGCCTGAGGCGCGTGCGCCTTGCCTATCGCGGGACCGAAAAACGCACCGTAAACGCCCCCGGCCCTCGAGCACCATGGGAGGGCCTCGTCCCAAAGGCAGGTTCAGCGTGCTCTGCCCTCGCTGCGGTCAAGCGCTTCCCGATGGCACCACGAGATGCCCCTCGTGCGGTGAGGACGTGCGTCCTCTGAGCGCCCCCACCGCGGAGGACCTCACGTGGTGTCCGGCCTGCGGAAGCGTGGTCTCGCGCGATATGGCGTCCTGCCCCTATTGCGGCCTCCCGCTCTTCGGCCAGGCCAACCCGCTCGATCCCTCGAGCGCGGAGCCAGTGGATCCCGCCGAGCAGGACACGCGCCTCCTGCCGCGCATGCAAAACGCGATCCCCCTTCCCGAGGGCGATGAGGAGGATTCACCGGGGCGCCCGCGAGCCGCCAAGAGCCTCATCATCGCCACGATCGCGGTGGGCGTGGTGGCACTCGCCGCAGTGCTCATCCTCGCCCACCCTTGGAACCCCCATCTCTATGACACGCGCGCCGCCACTCCGGCCGATACCTCGATGGAGGGTTTCCCGGGAACGGTGGACAGGCTCTCGGGGCAAGACACCACCGGAGAGCCCGCCGATCAGCTGAGTGGGGACGAGGCCACGTTCGAGGTCCTCACCGCGGCGCTCGAGACGCAGGACGCCATCTCCGACGAGCTCAACCAGGAGATGGAGGATCTCGCGGCCGCGCCGAGCGCGCTCGAGGATACGCGCGAGACGTGGGCAAGGCAGGCTGAGGCCACGTCGATCCGCGTCTCGAACCTCATCACGGATCTCCAGGACGCGGACGTGACGAGCGGCACCTACGCCACGGCGCGCGATGAACTCATCACCATGGGCAACTACCTGCGCAATCGCTCGGATGCGATCACAAACGCGTGGGATATCGTGATGGCGCCCGGCGCCTCGGAAGAGCAGATGCAAGAGGCGATCGACGCCGCGCGCAGCGCCGATGCGGCGTTTTCGAGCCTCTATCGCGAGGCGCGCGAAGGCTTCGCACTCAACGCACCGGAGGCCTGAATGCCATCCGCCACGTGCGCATACTGTGAAATCGCCGCAGGGCTGGTATGCTTTCGTGCGGCTTTCCTGTGTTCGCACAGGACGGAATCCTCGTGGACCGCCACCGCGCATGGCGGTTCGCAGGAGAGCTGAAAAGGGGAGATTGTGGACTCACAAGCCTTTGAGGCAGGCCGAAGCGCCTACCAGAACGGTGATTTCGCGACCGCGCAGGCCATGCTCGCGAGGGCCAAGGCACCGGGCGAAGTGAACGGCGCCGTCGACCACCTGAGGGGAAACTCCCTCATGCGCCTGGGGCTCTACAATGACGCGGCGCAGGCCTATGGCGATGCACTCGCCGACGAGTCCTATGGCAAGGTGGGTGCGCTCGCCACGAACCGCGGACGCGCGTACCTCGCCGCCGGGCAGCCGGATGCCGCAGTCGCCTCGCTCACGCAAGCGCTCTCCGATCCCAGCTATCCCACTCCCTACAAGGCCCAGGCCGCGCTCGGCGAGGCCTACGAGCGCCTCGGCCAGCCTCGCGAGGCGGGTGCCGCGTGGCGCAACGCTGCCATCGACGAATCGAACCCCAACCCGTCGGTGGCGCTTGCCAAGCTCGGCGGATGCTTCATGCAGCTCGGGCGTCCCATGGACGCCGTCGAGGCCTACCGCACGGCACTTGACTTCGCCGCTCCCCAGGCGGATCAAAACGCCATCTACGCGGAGCTCGGCGAGGCCTATGTGCAGGCGAATCGCCTCACCGAGGCCGCCGACGCCTTCAGCCAGGCCATGGCCGACGGCACCTACCAGCTCACCCCGAACCAGCAGGCGGCCTACGCGGCTGCGGCGAACGCCATGCGCGCGCTTGGGGCCGCAGGCAGGAGCGAGACCGACGCCATGCTCGCGGCGGCGGGCTACGGGCAGCCGGGCGCGGGCTATGGCGGCACGGGCTCCGTCGACCCGCTCGATCCCCTCGGATCGTCGGGAGAGTTCATCCCGTCGCCCGAGGACACCGGCTTCTTCGAGATCTCCGAGCAAGACATCGTGGAGAACGCCAAGAAGCAGGCCAAGGTGCAGCGCAAGAACAAGCACACCGGCCTCAAGGTGTTCATCGTCATCCTCGTGATCATCGGCATCATCGCCGCGTGCGGCGTGGGGCTCTACGTCTCCGGCTACGGCTGGCCCATGCAGGAGGACGTGGTGACCAACCTCTTCGCCGCCGAGGATTCCGGACAGGACCCTTCAGCGTACCTCGCCGAGAGCCTCTCTCCCGAGCAGGCCCAGGCCATCACCGCCCTCATCCCGTCCGGTGCCACCGTGCAGATCGACGGGGTCGACAGGACGATGAACACCTCCACCGTCACGCTCACCGCCACCCTCGCCGAGGGCGGCACGCAGAACTACGTGGTCACGCTCGTGCGCGATGGCCTCGGCTGGAAGGTGTCCGATGTCCAACTCTCCTTTGATTCGCTCCTCGATGCCGAGGGAATGGGCGGAAACGACACCTCGGGCGATGCCGGGGACACCGCCATCATCGACACGACCGAGCAGACCGCTCCCGTGGATGGCACGGATGTGACCATCGACACCGGCACGGTGGTGGACACGACCGGCACGGATGACCAGACCTCCACGGATGACCAGGCCGGCACCGAAACCCCCAGCGACACCACTCCTGAGGGCGAGCAGCCCACTACCGAGTAGCGCGGGAAGACGGAGCGTCTGAGCATGGGCTTCATCGATCAATTCCTGAGCGACTCCCTGGGAGACAGGGGAGACCTCGCCATCGACCTCGGGACGGCCAACACCCTCGTGGCCGTGCGAGGCGAGGGGATCGTCTTGAACGAGCCCTCGGTGGTCGCCATCGACCAGAACGAGGAGCGGGTGCTCGCCGTGGGCATCGACGCGAAGCGCATGGTCGGGCGCACCCCCGGTTCCATCACCGCGTTTCGCCCGCTCA
>CANPVI010000013.1 GCA_947581665.1 uncultured Atopobiaceae bacterium
TTGGGCACGTTCACGCCCTTGCGCTCGCCGAGCACGCCGCCGTTGGTGACCACGCAGTAGATGTCCGGACCGTCCACGTGGTCCACGGTGAGGCCGATGAGGCCGTCGTCGATGAGGATCACGTGGCCGCGATCCACCTCTTCGGGCAGGCCCTTGTAGGTGATGGCGAAGCGATCGTGGTTGCCCAAGACGTCATCGGTGGTGATCACCACGTGGTCGCCGGTGGCGAAGGGCACGGGCTCGCCGTTCTCGAGGAGGCCCGTGCGAATCTCCGGGCCCTTGGTGTCGAGGAGGATGGCCACGTGCGCGTCAAGCTCGTCGGAGATGCGGCGCACGCGCTCGATGCCCGCCTTGTGGTAGGCGTGGCTGCCGTGGCTGAAGTTGAAGCGCGCGACGTTCATGCCGGCCTTCATGAGCTCGCGGAGGACGTCCTCATCCTCCGTGGCGGGGCCCATGGTGCAGACGATCTTGGTGCGCTTTGAATCGAGGATCATGGGTGGGTTGTGCCTCCGAATTCTCGAGATGGACAGGTAAGGCGCGCTAGCAGACGACGTTGGACTTCGGAAGCTCTCCGCCGGTCGAGAAGGCCTGGGCGTTGGAGAGGGTGGTCTTCGCGATGGCCGCGAGCGCCTCCTTGGTGAAGAAGGCCTGGTGGGAGGTCACGACGCAGTTCGGGAAGGCGCAGAGCGTCGAGGTGACGGATTCCATGATCGCCGAGGAGCGGTTGCGGAAGACGTTGGCGCCCTCCTCCTCATAGACGTCGATGCCGCAGGCGCCGATCTTCTGGGAGCGGATGCCGTCGATGAGCGCCTCGGTGTCCACGAGGCCGCCACGTGCGGTGTTCACGAAGATGACGCCCTTCTTCATCTTGTCGATGGCCTTGGCGTCGATCATGTGGTAGTTCGAATCGAAGAGCGGGCAGTGGAGCGAGATGAGGTCGGAGCGCTCGAGGAGCTCGTCGAGCTCGACGTAGGTGACGAAGTCCTTGAGATCGGGGTTCTGGTAGACGTCGTAGCCGAGGACCTCCATGCCGAAGCCGCGGACGATCTTGCACATGGCGGCGCCGATCTTGCCCGTGCCCACGATGCCGGCGGTCTTGCCGAAGAGCGTGTGGCCGAGCAGGCCGGAGAGTTCGAAGTCGTTCTCGCGAACGCGGTTGAAGCCCTTCACGATGTGGCGGTCGGAGGCGAGCGCGAGGCCCATGGCGTGCTCGGCGATGGCCTCGGGCGAGTAGCCCGGCACGCGCATGACGGTGATGCCGAGGTCCTTGGCCACGTTCACGTTCACCGCGTCGAAGCCGGCGCAGCGCATGAGCACGAGGTTCACGCCGAAGCCGGCGAGGATCTCGAGCGCGAAGGCGTTGATCTTGGAGTTCACGAAGCCGCAGACCGCGTCATAGCCGTTGGCGAGGGTGGCGGTCATGGGGTCGATGTCGGCCTCCACGAAGTCGATCGAGATGTCGGGGAAGTCCTTGAGCTGCTCCTCGAACGAATCCTTGTCGTAGTCGCGGGTGTCGTAGAAGAGGATCTTCATGGGGTTCTCCTTCGTCTCGGGTCTCCTCGAACGCGGCCTGTTCCGCAGACATGCCTTGGCGTTGCCCATTCTAGGTTCGAAGGGGCTCGCGCGTGCCATCCAATCGCCAAGGTCGTATCGTGTATCCGCAGAAGGGGAACGAATAAGAAGGCTTGCAACATCGCCTTCAAATGGCAACGCATGACGGGGCATGGTCCCGCGCATTGGGCGGAGGATCGACGTGAAGGAACACTTGAAGGCCACGGCCGACGTAATCGCCGAGCTCAAGACCGATGAGGAGAGAGGGCTCCAAGCGAGTGAGGCTGAGGCGCGCCTCGCGCAGTACGGCCCCAACAAGCTCGACGAGGCGAAGAAGGACCCGCTCTGGAAGCGCTTCATGGCCCAGCTCGCCGACCCGATGATCATCCTCCTCATCGTCGCGGCCATCATCAGCGCCATCGCGGGCGCCGTCCAAGGCGAATCCGACATCGCCGACGTGGTGATCATCCTCTTCGTGGTCGTAGTGAACGCCGTGCTCGGCGTCGTACAGGAATCCAAGGCCGAGGAGGCCCTCGAAGCGCTCCAGGAGATGGCCGCCGCCACCTCGAAGGTCATTCGCGACGGACGCCAGATCGACCTCAAGAGCCAGGAGCTCGTGCCGGGCGATGTGATCGTCCTCGAGGCGGGCGACGCGGTGCCCGCCGACGCGCGCATCGTCGAGTGCGCCTCCATGAAGGTGGAGGAGTCCGCGCTCACCGGCGAGAGCGTGCCCGTCGACAAGTCCACTGACGCGCTCGGCGTCCCCGAGGGCGCCGACGACGTGCCGCTCGGCGATCGCACGAACATGGTCTACATGGGCTCCACCGTGGTCTACGGGCGCGGGCGCGCCGTCGTGGCGAGCACCGGCATGGCCACCGAGATGGGCAAGATCGCCGAATCCATCTCCGAGGCCGAGGACGAGCGCACGCCGCTCCAGCTGCGCCTTGCCGAGCTCTCCCGCATCCTCACCATCGGCGTCATCGTGATCTGCCTCGTGATCTTCGGCGTGAGCTTCATCCGCCACGGCGCCGAGTTCTTCAACGACCCGACGCTCGTGATCGACACCTTCATGGTGGCCGTGTCACTCGCCGTCGCCGCCATCCCCGAGGGCCTCGTCGCCGTCGTGACGATCGTGCTCTCGCTCGGCGTGACGAAGATGAGCCATCAGGCGGCCATCGTCCGCAAGCTCACCGCCGTGGAGACCCTCGGCTGCACGCAGGTGATCTGCTCCGACAAGACCGGCACGCTCACGCAGAACCGCATGACCGTCGTGCGCCACGCCACTGAGGAGCTCCGCGAGCTCGTGTGCGCGATGGCGCTCGCCTCCGATGCCGCGTGGGATCCGGTGGATAACGTCGCGAAGGGCGAGCCCACCGAGGCCGCGCTCGTGGCCGACGCCGCCAAGGAGGGTGAGTTCAAGACCGACCTCGAGTACAACTTCCCGCGCGTGGGGGAGGCGCCCTTCGATTCCGGGCGCAAGATGATGAGCGTCGTGGTTAAGACCCCGCACGGCTCGTTCGTGCAGTACACGAAGGGCGCGCCCGACGAGGTCCTCAAGCGCTGCACGAAGGTGCTCCAGCAAAATGGCGTCCAGCCGCTCACGGACGAGGTGCGCGCGCACATCCTCGAGGAAAACAAGGGCATGGCCGACGAGGCGCTCCGCGTGCTCGCCGCCGCCAAGCGCGATTGGGATGCGCGCCCCGAGCGTGAGGACGCCGACTACCTCGAGCAGGACCTCACGTTCATCGGGCTCTCCGGCATGATCGACCCCGTGCGTCCCGAGGTGGGGCCGGCGGTGGCCGAGGCCCATGGCGCGGGCATCCGCCCCGTGATGATCACGGGCGACCACATCGACACCGCCGTCGCCATCGCCAAGCAGCTCGACATCGTCACCGACCGCTCGCAGGCGCTCACCGGCGCCGAGCTCGACCACATCTCCGACGAGGAGCTCGACGCCACGATCGATCGCTACGGCGTCTACGCGCGCGTGCAGCCCGAGCACAAGGTGCGCATCGTCGAGGCCTGGAAGGCGCGCGGCAACGTCGTGGCCATGACGGGCGACGGCGTGAACGACGCCCCCTCCATCAAGCGCGCCGACATCGGCATCGGCATGGGCATCACCGGCACGGACGTCACGAAGAACGTGGCCGACATGGTGCTCGCCGACGACAACTTCGCCACGATCGTCTCGGCCATCGAAGAGGGCCGGCGCATCTACGACAACATCCGAAAGGCCATCCAGTTCCTGCTCTCCTCGAACATCGCCGAGGTCATCGCCGTGTTCGTGGCCACGATGATCGGGTTCACGATCCTCGAGCCGGTGCACCTGCTCTGGATCAACCTCATCACGGACTGCTTCCCCGCGCTCGCGCTGGGCATGGAGAAGGCCGAGCCGAACATCATGCAGAGGAAGCCCAGGAGCGCCACGGACGGCATCTTCGCGGGTGGCATGGCCTTCGACGTGATCTTCCAAGGCGTCATCATCGCGGCATTCACGCTCGCGAGCTACTTCATCGGCGAGTACTTCCAGCTCTCCGCGGCGGGCGAGCCGTTCTCCTTCGACGCGGTGCTCGGCTCCTCCGTGCACGGCAACGAGGGCGTGACGATGGCGTTCCTCACGCTCTCGATGGTGGAGATGTTCCACTCCTTCAACATGCGCTCGAGGCGCCAGTCGATCCTCAAGCTCGGCTCGCACAACTGGTGGCTCTGGGGATCCTTCGCGCTCTCGCTCGTGCTCACCACGACCGTGGTGGAGGTGCCGTTCCTCGTGGAGCTCTTCGACTTCACCGAGCTCCCGGCCCACGCCTACTTCATCGCCATGGGGATCGCCTTCCTGATCATCCCGATCATGGAGGTCTACAAGGCGTGCTGGCGCGCGCATGATCGCCGCGCGGGCATCGTGGCCTAGCTCGACGGGGCACTTTAGAGCGGTGGCGAAGCGCTCGCAGGGAAAGACCAGGGTACGCACCTCCTCGCTCGCACGGGGCGCGAAGGCGAGGCGGCAGAAGGGCGCTTCGGGCCAAAGCGCGGATGTCTCGGCGCTTCGCGGGCTCCCCGCGCTCGAGAGCCTCGCGCGCGTGCCGGCGTTCTCGGATCTCGTCCCCTCCGAGCACGAGCGCGTGGCATTCGATTCGTTCGTGGCGGCGTGCGATGGGGATCCCGAGCTCGAGCTCGGGTTCGTCTGCCGGCTCGATCGCAACTTCCCGGCGGTGCGGTGCGCTTCTGGGCTCTATCGCGCCGAGCATGCCGAACGCATCTACAAGGGCGATCTCGAGCGGCCCGCAGTGGGCGACTGGGTGGTGCTCAGGCGCCCCGAAACCCATGATGTCGCGCTCATTGAGGAGGTGCTCCCCCGCGAGCAGGCGCTCGTGCGCTGGCGCGGGAGCCAACGCGGCGACCTCCAGGTGCTCGCGGCGAACGTCGAGCTCGTGCTGATCGCCCAGCCACTCGGACGCGAGGCGCTCTCGCTCAATCGCATCGCCCGCTCGGCCGTGGTAGCGGCCGACAGCGGGGCGGAGTTCGCGGTTCTGCTCACCAAGGCCGATCGCGCGGCCACGCCGGAGGAGCTTGCGCGCGACGTGGTGAGCGTGCGGGCGCTTTTGGGCGAGCACGTACAGGTGGTCGCCCTCTGCGCGCTCGATGTGGCCGAGCGCGAGGGCGTGGACGTGGAGGCGCGCGCACGCGCCACGCGAGGTGCCGGCGGCGGATTCGGGCTTGCCTGCGTGCGTGAGCTCGTGGCGCCGGAAACGACGGCGCTCATCCTCGGGGAATCGGGAGCGGGCAAATCGACCCTTTTGAATGCCCTCCTCGGGGAGGAGGCGCTCGAGACCTCGAGCGTGCGGCGCACAGACGACGCGGGGCGCCACACGACGGTCGCGCGTCGCATGGTGAAGGTGCCCGACGCGGGCGTGGTCATCGACTGCCCGGGCCTCAGGAACCTCCCGCTCGTGGGGCACGAGCATGGGCTCGAGAAGGTGTTCAGCGAGGTGGCCGAGCGCGCGTGGGAGTGCCGCTTCCGCGATTGCACGCACCACGACGAGCCCGGCTGCGCGCTCGCCCATGCCCGGGAGGCGGGGGAGATCGATCCCCTTCGCGTCGACGCCTACATCGCGCTGGCCGACGAGATGCGCCGCCACGCGGACACGCTCGATCCCGACGTCGCCCTCTAGCCGCACTCGCGCTCGACGCCCGATTTAAGGAGATCGTGTGGCGATGGCGCGGGTTCTCCATCGTTTCC
Organism: uncultured Atopobiaceae bacterium; assembly: GCA_947581665.1. Classification (GTDB taxonomy): domain Bacteria; phylum Actinomycetota; class Coriobacteriia; order Coriobacteriales; family Atopobiaceae; genus CANRLS01. The sequence continues at coordinate 5,789 of CANPVI010000013.1, forward strand.
ACACAGGTTCTTTGAGGGTTTTCTACATGCCCTGAGCTCGCATTTTACCTGATTTGTTGGACGTTTGTCAGATCTTGGCCAGTCCAACAAAGCGCTTTTCGGCGCAGGGGAGGCCGTGGCGCGAGGAGGCGCTCGCACACTTGGGCTCCACTCGTTTTCCGGGGGAGCCCAATGTCCAAGCGTTTTCGCCTCATACTCTCCGCCGCCTTCGGCGTGCTCGCGCTCATGGCCTGCCTTGGCTATGGCGAGCAAGTGCGCGCGGAGGCCGAGACCGATCGCGCCGAGGCGCTCGAGCGCTATGGCGGCGAACTGGTGGGCATCGTGGTGGCCACGCACGATCTCGAGCCGGGCGAGAAGGTCGATTCGCTCACGTGCGAGGAGCGCGATTGGGTGGCGGAGCTCGTGCCCGACGGTGCGCTCACCTCGCTCGAGGAATCGCTCGGCCTCACGCTCACCTCCCCGGTGAGCGCGGGGACTCCCATCACGCAGACGGCCGTCCGCGAGGATTCGGCCACGCTCCCCATCCCCGAGGGCACGGTCGCCATGTCCGTCGCGCTGGGCGACAAGACCGGGGTGGGCCCTGACGTGGCGCTCGGCACCACGCTCGTGGGCTATCGCGTGCTCGACGGGGAGACGCGCACCGTCTCCACCGGTCTCACCGTGATCGGCACGAGCGAGGGTTCTGGCGCCTCCGGACCTTCCATCACCGTCGCCGTCCCTTTGGGCGACGTCGCGGCGTTCATCGCCGCGGCGACCGACGGCACGCTTCGCCTCGTCCAGCCCGCAGACGGGCTCTACGACCCCGACGCCCAGGGCTCGGGAGACGCTGCCGATGCGATCCCTTCCGATCCCGTGGCGCCTTCCGAGGTGCCTGCGGTGGAGGGCGATGCGGCGATCGGCGATGCCCTCGGGGAGGATCCGGGCGCCGAGATTCCCCTTTCCAGCGATGTTCCAATCGAAGCGATCCCCGAGGAGCAGCCATGATCACCGATCGCGAACGCCATTGCCCGATCTCCTTCATCAGCGCCGGTGAGGAGGCGTGGACCGAGGACATCCTGCGCGCACGCGGGCTCGACGTGGAGGACTTCAGCGATCCATGGCTCTTTCGCCAGGCGCTCCTCGAGGGGCCCGCAGGGCTTCGCCGCGCGGTGGTGGGGGACACGAGCCCCATCGAGGCGGTGAACGTGGCCGCCGCGGTGGTGCGCGATGGGAGGGCGCGAAGCGTCTATCTCGTGTCCGAGCATCCTTCGGGCTCGCTTCGCTCGCGTGCGGCCCAGGCGAAGATCACGCGCGTCCTGGAGCCTTGGGAGGTGGTCGAGGCGCTCGGGCTCGATCTCCCTTCCGTGCACGACCGCTTCGACGAGCGCGCCATGCGCGCCCGTCCGCATGATCCGATATCCCATCCCCTCGAAGACGAGGGGGAACGGGGGCCATCAGATGACTTCCCGCTCGACGTCGACGAGGTCGCGCATCGCCATCTCTTCCTTCGCTCCCTACCCACCATCGAGGAAGCCGAGGTCGTCGAGGCTCTCTCACCGTGGGGAGACGATCTCGAGGAACCGGAGCTTGGTCGCGTTGAGGGTGCCCGAGGCTCATCAACCTCCTCAAAACGCACCGCCGGCGCAACCCGCTCGCACCAAGCTCCGGGCCTCGGGAACGGCGAGGAGGCTTTGCGCAAGCTCCGGCACAAGCCGTTCTCCTCGCGCGTCCAAGAGGCGCGTGAGAGTCGCCACGATTCGATGGCGGACACCACGCTCCTGCCCACCGTGGGGAGCGGGCACTCGCACGCCCACCTCACGCTCGTGGACCGCGTCGATGAGGCCAGTGCCTCGCCGAGGCTCGTGCTCGTGAGCGGGCGTGGCGGAGTGGGCAAGAGCGCAATCGCCGCGCTCATGGCCGCCACCGCCGCCTCCTGGGGCATGGAGGTGGCGCTCGTGGACCTCGACCTCGCGTTCGGGAACCTCTTCGGTTACTTCGGGCTCGAGGGCCCCGCCGACCTCACGCCCCTTGCCTCCGCGGACCTCGATGTGGAGCTCGAGCGCATGGGACGCCAGGTGGCCGAGCGCCTGACCCTCTTCGGGCCTTGCGCAAAGCCCGAGTTCGCGGAAACGGTGGCGCCGCGCACCGCCGAGATCCTCGAGCGCCTCTCCGCCACCTTCGACCTCGTGGTGGTGGATGGCGGCACGTCGTGGGGAGACGCGGTGGCCCAGGCCACGCAGATGTCCTCGCGCCTCCTCGTGTGCTCGGACGAGCGCGCGGGGGCGATCGGGACGCTTTCCCGCGTGGGGTTGCTCGCACAGCGCCTCGGGGTGGCGCGCACGCGCATCTGCCGCCTCATCAACCGCTGCGACCCGCGGCACCGCGACGAGGGATTCATCAGCCGCGCGGACGCGGGCTTCGAGACGGCGCGCCAACTCTCGATCTTCGAAGGCGGCATCGAGGTGGGCGAGCTCATGAGCGCGGGGCACGCGTGCGAGCTCGTGGACCTTCCGAACGACTTCTCCGAGAGCGTGGCGCACCACCTCGCGCTCATCCTCTCCGAGCTCGGAATCCTGCCCGACGATGAACGCGCGAGGAAGGCGGCGGGTGAGAAGGGCCATGGCAAGCGCGCCGAGGTGTTCCCGTTCTTCAGGGCGCTCGCATCATGAGCCTCCTCGAGCGGGTCATGGCCTCGCAGGCGGAGGTCGACGAGGCGCAATTCCAGCCGAGCATGAGGCCGCTTCGCGACCAGCTCAAACGCGACCTCGTCGAGCGCCTCGGCCTGAAGGCCATCGCGGGCGTGGTGGGCTCCGAGAGCGCCGAGCGCTCCCGAAGCGAGCTCGCCGTGACGCTCGAAGCCCTCCTGAACGAGCACGACTACCCCTTGGTGGCGAACGAGGGGCGATCGCGCCTCATCGACGAGGTGTTGGACGAGGTCGTGGGGCTCGGGCCCATCCAGCCCCTGCTCGACGATCCAAGCGTCACCGAGGTGATGGTGAACGGCACGAGCTCGCTCTTCTTCGAGCGGGAGGGACGCCTGCTCGAAGCCGAGCGCGTGTTCGAGAGCGCGGAGCAGATCCTTCTCGTGGTGGACCGAATCCTCGCGCCTCTCGGGCGACGGCTCGACGAATCGAGCCCCATCGTGAACGCGCGCCTCGCGAACGGCGATCGCGTGAACGCGGTGATCGCGCCCATCGCCATCGACGGGCCCGTGGTGACGATCCGCAAGTTCTCCGGACGCATCCATCGTCTCGAGAGCCTCGTGGCCATGGGAACGCTGCCCGCATGGTACGCGCGCCTGCTCTCCCAGGCGGTCACGTGTCGCCAGGACATCGCGGTGGCCGGCGGCACGGGCTCGGGGAAGACGACGCTCCTGAACGCCCTCTCGGCTGAGATCAGCCACGCGGAGCGCATCGTCACGATCGAGGATTCGGCCGAGCTCGCCTTCGACGAGCATCCGCATGTGGTGCGGCTCGAGGCGAGGGACGCCTCCGTGGAGGGTCGCGGCCAGGTCACCATTCGCGATCTCGTGACGAACGCGCTTCGCATGCGTCCCGATCGCATCATCGTGGGCGAGGTGCGCGGCGCCGAATGCGTCGACATGCTCCAGGCCATGAACACGGGCCACGACGGTTCCATGACGACGCTTCACGCCGGCACGGAGGAGGAGGCGATCCTTCGCCTCGTGCTCATGGCGCGTTTCGGGATGGATCTTCCCGCGCAGATCTTGGAGGAGCAGATCGCCACCGCGCTCGACCTCATCGTGATGAGCAAGCGCTTGGCCTCGGGCGAGCGTCGCGTGACCTCGGCTTCGGCCGTGTCGCGCGCGGCGGATGGCAGCGTGGCGCTCTCGCCGATCGTCACCTACGACGAGGAGCGCGACCGGTGGGAGCTCGTGTGCGAGCCACCCTTTGCGCGAGGGGAGGCGCTCGAGCCGGGAGCGGCCTCGCGCGCATCTTGGAGCGCCACCATTCGAGGGGAGGCCGCGTGATGACGTGCGTACTCTGCTGCCTCTTTGCCATGGCGTCGGTGCGCCTATGCCTCGCGAGTCCCCCGGGGAACGCGCGAGCCTCGAGGGTCCTGCTCCATCGCCGCATCCTCGATCTCTGCGCATGGCTTGGCTCGGCACCGCCCATATCCGCACTCGCAGCCTCGGAGCCGTGGATTACCTGCGAGGATGCGCTTCGAGAGGAGGCGGCGAAGCGCGAGCTCTACCTTGGGCGCCGCGAAGCCGCGGGCGCGATGGTCGCGGCGATCGCGGTCGCGAGCCTCGTGTTCGGCTGGCTCGCGGGCTCGCTCCTCGCCACGGTGGTGGCGCTTCCGTTCGGCTTCTTCGCGGTTCCCGCAATCGCCTCGACGCTTGAGCGAAAGCGCAGGGACGCCATCGCCGCCGTGATGCCCGATCTCTTGCGTTCGCTTTCCTCGAGCCTTGGGGCTGGCAAGACGCTCACGCAGGCTATCGGCTACGTGGGTTCGCATGCGAAGGGCGACGCGGGACGGGCGTTTCTGAGGGCGAGCCTCGCGGTGCAGTGCGGCATGTCGGTTTCGGAGGCGCTCGACGAGCTCGAACGCACGCTCGACGCGCCGGGGGTCTCGCTTCTCACGTGCGCGCTCACGGTGTCGCAGCGCACCGGGGCGCCGCTCGACGATCTCCTCAGGCGTTCCGCGGCGCTCGTGGAAGAGCAGCAGGCCCTCAAGGCCGAGCTCGCCACCAAGACCGCGCAGGTGCGCCTCTCCGCGCATCTCGTGATGATCCTTCCGGCGGCGCTGGTGGCCTTCCTGGCCCTGCTCACGCCCGACTATCGCCAGGGGCTCTCCAATCCCGTGGGGCTCGCGTGCCTGCTCATCGCAGTGGTGCTCGACGTGGTGGCGCTGTTCGCGATGCGGCGGATCATGGCGGAGGTGAAGCCATGAGCGCCATCTTCGTCCTCATCGCCACGCTCTCCGTGGCACTCGCCGCGTGGATTGCCCAAGGTGGGCCGTCTTCTCGGGGAAGAAGGGCGCATCCGCCCGTGCGAGCGCGAAGGATCGCTCCGAGGCGCCCCCTCCCCCTCCTCGCCGATCTGCCCCTCGTGCGCGAGCTCAAGGCAGAGGGGGAGCGCGAGGGCATGGCACTCACGCAACTCGCGGAGGTGCCCGAGATGCTCGACATCCTCACCCTCGGGCTTTCCTCGGGGCTTTCCTTCGACGCCTCGCTCACCCTCTATTGCGAGCGCTTCGATACGCCGCTCTCCGAGCTCATGGACCAGACGCGCCTCTCGTGGTCCATGGGTGTGGCCTCGCGCGCCGAGGCGCTGGCCTCGATGGCGGAGCGCGTGCGCGCCTCTGCGCTCGAGCGCTTCGCCTCGGCAGTCTCGGAATCGCTCGCCTTCGGCATCCCCCTCACCGACACCCTTGTCCGCCAAGCCTCTGCCATTCGCGCCGACCACAAGCGCGATGTCGAGGAGGCCATCGAGAAGGTGCCCGTGAAGATGCTCGTCCCCCTCGGGGTCCTCGTCGTACCCGCGATGCTCCTCGCGGTGCTCGGTCCACTGGTGGCCTCGGCGCTCATTGCCGTGGGCTAGGTGCGCAGTCAATCGAAGCGCGAAGGGAAAGGAACCACCATGCAAGCAAAAGCGCAGGTCATCCCCTTTGATGAAGATCGGATGGCGAGCCAGGGGGTCGTGAGGACGCGCCCTCGCAGGCGCCCCGTACCCCCGGGAGGCGCCGAGGTGATCGTCTTTCGGCCCACGCGCGCCGAGGCCGGCGAGGAGCCGCCCACCTCCCTGCCTGCCGCCGCTCGGGCGGCCTCGCGAACGTGGCATCGAGCCCTTGTGGGGGAGGAATCGGGCCAGGGCACGACGGAGTACGCGATCCTCGTCGGCGTGCTCGTGGTGATCGCGATCATGGCCATCCTCATCTTCCGCGACAAGGTGCAGGAGCTCTGGAACGCCATCGCCGACGGCATCAACTCGCTGTGATGCGGCGCAGGAGGAGCTGGCTCTTAGCCATGGGAATCTTGGCCGCACTCGGGCTCCTCACCTGGGGCGTCTGCGCCGGGAGCGTCCCCGAACCCTCGGCGGTGCTCTCCGACGCCACGTCCGAGAGCTCGGGGGATGCATCCGCCGAGCCGGGCGAATCGTCCTCGGCGGGCGCATTGCTCACGCAGTTGGAGGCGCTTGGCGAGGCAGGTGGGAACGTCGAGGTGGGCGATCGGGCCCTGCAGGCAACCCAGGCCATCGAACGCGTGATGGGCGAGCTCGGCGAAGCCCACGCCTTCGAGCGCGAGGGCGAGGTGCCGGAGGTGGCCAGCTGGGTCCTCGAGGGGTATCGCGACGGAGGGGCAACGCTCTTCGAGGCGTCGTACCTCGACTTTCTCGGAAGGGTGTGGGGGTGCGTGGTCGCAGACGCGGGATGGGTCGACGTGTGTTGCGTGCGCGAGGCGGAAAGCGGGAGCTCGCTCGTGGAGGTGGTGAGGCTCGATGCGCAAACCTGGGAAAGGGCGCTCGCCGAGGATTCTCTTTGAGTGCGGCGGCCAGTCCACCGTTGAGTACGCGATCGTGCTCGGCGCCTTCCTCGCGATGGTCGTGGCACTCGCGGCGATCGCGCGTGCCGTGGGCTCCGGAGTCGTGGCGAACGAAGCCGTCGAGGCGGCTTCCCACAGCGCGGGCGAGACCTTCCTCGGCACGCTCCAAGACGCGTTGCTCTACTGAGGAGGTGCCGTGATGCAACGGGGAGGCAGACGTCGGCGCCTTGGCGGGCGCCGTCCACGCGAGCGAGGCCGTTTCATCGGCTTCGGCCCGGGGATCTGGCGTTTGCGCGGAGAGCGAATGTCGCGCGTCTTTGCGCTCGCACGCGGGCAGAGGGGCCAGTCGAGCGTGGAGGCGGGGCTTCTCCTGCCCTCGCTTCTCATCGTCTTCGCCGTGCTTCTCGAGCCGGTGTGCATCCTCTACACGCGCTCCGTCATGTGCGCCACCGCGTCCGAGATCTGCCGCGTGCTCGCCACGCGGCGCGGCGACATCACGGATGCGCAGATCGAATCCTTCGCGCGAAGGCGCCTTGCGGCGGTGCCGGAGACCACGCCCTTCCACGCCGGCGGCGAGGGGGATTGGACGATCACGACCTCCGGCGCCGAGGGAGATGCCGAGGTGGCGGTAACCATCGTGGGCCACGTGCCGCTCCTTCCGCTCTTTTCGTTCGTTGCCCGTGCGCTTGGCGTCGCCGGCGAGGAGGGCCTCGAGCTCTCCGTGACCTCGACCGAGACGCTCAGGCCCGAGTGGCTGGAGGGAGGCTACGATGACTGGGTTTCCGTGTGGGACGCGTGAGCGGAGGCGCCGCGCCATCCGTCGTGGGCGCAACGCCCGCCAGGCACTGATTCGCCGGGCGCCCAACCCGCGCCACCTCGGGCTCTCCCTCTTCCTTGACGAGGAACTCGGGTATACGAGCGTGGCGGTCGCGCTCGCGCTCACGGTCTCGCTCGCCCTCGTGCTCACCCTCGCGCAGGTGCAGTGGGTGGGGGCGCGTGCCGCCGACGTGCAGGCCGTGGCGGATTCCGCGGCGCTTTCCGGCGCGCAGGTGGTGAAGGCCTACACCCTCGTGGCCGAGGTCACGGATGCGTGCGTGCTCACCCTCGGGCTCGGCGGCCTCTTCGTGATGGGCGCGGGGCTTATCGTCTGCGCCGTCCCGGGCATGGCGTCCGCGGGGCTTCGCGTGGTGGACGCGGGCGGGAAGATCATGGACGCGCGCAAGGACTTCGCCACCTCCGCGGCCGAGAACCTCGCAAAGCTCGAGGAATGCGTGCCCGCGCTCATCGCGGCCGATTCGTTCGTGACGGTGCAGGCGAACAACACGGGTGCCGTGGGCTATGCCGGCGTGGCGATCCCGTTTCCCGAGGAGGGGCAGTCCGACTTCGACCTCGCGGATGAGGTGGAGGCCGATGACCTCGAAGGCTCGGCCGAGGAGCTCGGGGAGGCCTCCGACGAGGCGAAGGCGGCTAAGGAGGCCCTCGATAAGGCGCAGGAGAAGGGGTGGCGCGCCGACTGCGTGGATGATCCCCTCTGCATGAGATCCCGCGCGGCCTCGCTCGCGGGGCTCTCCGATGCGCAGAACCCCAACTACGAGCATCCGCAGGGTTGGAACTTCGGCGTGGCCCTCTCGCGTGCCCGGGCCTACTACGCGGCGCGCCTCGCGCAGGAGGCGCCGGCCTCGAATTCAGTCGAGGAACGCGCGAACTCGGCCATGCGCAAAGTCTTTTACGCCTATGCCCTGCAAGAGGTAAACGATGGGCACTATCGTCAAAACGCCGACGGCTCGGTCTCGATGGACCTCCCATCGCTCGCGCACAACAGTGCCGAGACGCGCTCCACCTCCATGTACACCCAGACGACCTGGCCCTGCACGCAGGAGGCGCAGGGAAAGACGATCCATGCCTTCGCCGAGTGCCCCGGGGCGAAGGGAGCGAGCGCGGGGCGGGTGACCCTCGCGCAGATGGACGCGGGCGCCGCGAGGGAGTGCGACGTCTGCCACATGTCCACCGCGGAGATGGGGCGGGTGGCCTCCGCCTCCACCAACATCTCGAATGGCTTCGAGCACTATTGGCGGATCGTCGTCGAAGCCTCGCACGAGTGGTCGGCCGCGAAAGCGGATCTCGACGCGGCCGAGGAGGCGATGCGCGCTGCAGGCGAGGAGGGCGCGAACGCCTTCGATGAGGCGCTCAAGGCGCTCGCCGTGCCGAGGCCGAAGCTCTGCCCGCCCGGGGCATGGGGCTGCATCGCGGTGGTCGTCCACGGCGAGGTCGAGAGTCCCGAGGCGCTGGCGAGCGCCTTCACGGGCGAGGCGGCGCTTCCCGCAGGAGCGGCGATCTCCGCGGCCACGCTCGCGCCCGACGAGGCGACGGCCGAGAACAACATCCTCTCGCGCTTCTTCGATTCGGTCTCCGAGGGGCAAGACGGGGGCATCGAAGGCGTGCTCCAGGGCATCACGGGAATGTGGGGCCAGCTCCTCGTGGGCTATGGCTCCGCGGCAGAGGGCATCTCGGGTGCCGCGCGGAGCCTCTTCGACGGGCTCGAGTCGATCGGCCTCGGGGCGATCGCCGATTGGCTCTCCGACACGCTCACGGGCATCGTCGAGGCGCTCGGCTTCCAACCTGCGGACATGCGCATCAAGAAGCCCGTGCTCTGCAATTCGCAGGATGTGCTCGACAAGGACGGTTCCACGCAGGCGGCGGACGTGCGTCGCTACTTGCAGGCGATGCCCGCGGATGGCGACGTGGGCGAGCTGCTCGGCGCCCTCGGGCGGGAGTTCGCCACCGACATCCGCGACGTGGAGTTCACCGTGGCCGAGCTCCCCATCCCCGGGACCTCCCTCAAGATCCCCCTCACCGTGAGCCTTGGCGGATTGGGGCTCGTATGAGGCTCTTCTTCGAGGAGAGGGGCCAGATGGTGGCCGAGATGGCGGTGATGGTGCCCGTCATCCTCGTGTGCGCCCTCGTGGCCATGAACGGCGCCTGGTTCGCGAACCTCTGCGCGCGCTTCGATCGCGTGGCCATGGACGCGGCGCTTGCCCATGGGGTCTCGCCTTCGGGCGAGCAGGACGCCACGTCCGCGGCGTCGCAGGTGAAGGATGCCATCGAGCAGGCGATGGGAGATCCGAGCCTGGAGATCAGCGTCTCCGCGGAGCATCTCGACGCTTGGGCCGAGGGTATCTTCTCCATCTCGCCCTCGCGAGTTCGATTCACCTGCTCCATGGGCTATCGCCCGCATCCCTCGAGCTTTTCGGTGGCGGGCGCCTCGTATGTGCTGCCGGTGCTCGTCACCCACACGCGATCCGTCGTCGTCGACGCCTCGACGCTGGGGATTGGGAGTGAGGGACATGCCTGAGATTCGCTATCTCGAGGCGCGCGGGCTGCCGAAGGTGAGGCTCTGCGTGCTGAGGAGCTTTGCGGAGAAGCTCGTGGGGCTCCTCTGGGCACGGGATCGTCGCGAGGCGCCCTGCGTGCTCATCGAACGCTGCCGGTCCGTCCATACCTTCGGTATGGCCTTCGACCTCGATCTCTGCTTCCTCGATCGCCACATGGAAGTCGTTCGGGTGGCACGTGGCGTGAAGCCCGGGCACGTGCTTTCGGCAAGGGGGGCGGTGTGCGTGGTGGAGAGGCCGGCACGGGACGGTCCGTGGGTAAGTCGCGGAGAACGCGTGCGCATCAGCGCGTGAAGACGAGATGCCGAGAAGCGAAGGATAAGGGAGAAGGGGAGAACCATGAACTATGACACGCACATTGCGACCGTCGAGAGGGATATGCGGGGTCCGACCTCGCTCACGAAGACCTGCCCTCGTTGCGGAGCCATGGTCTTCGCGGACATGGACGTGTGCTACGGGTGCCTCTACGACTTCAGCCGTCCGAGCCTGGATTATCCGGGTTCCGGCTCGCCCCACGCCGAGGGCCTCGCGCGGCAGCCGGTGGGATCTGCGCAGGTGATGCCCGCAAATCCCGCGCAGGAGGCAAGCGTGCTCGCCGCTCCTGCCAAGGATGTGCCGGCACCACCCCAGGTCTTCACGCAGCCAGGGGCTCCCTCGGCCTCGCAGCCGAACGCGCCTTCCCCGCCGCCTGTGGAAGGGGATGGCATCGTCCGTGCGAGGGGGCTGCCTTCGGACACGTGTGCCCCCGAGGAGGCCCAGGCACAGGCTCCGGCCCCGACCCCAGTTTCGG
>CANPVI010000014.1 GCA_947581665.1 uncultured Atopobiaceae bacterium
TCTTGCGATTGGTCGTCGGTTTCTCGTCGTCGGACTTCCCAGTGTGGGCGGAGCTGGGTTCGTCGTCCTTGCGAACCGGAGTGGGGGGATCGGCACTCACACCGCCGGCGAGCCTCGCCTTTGTCTCGTCGGACAGCGCCCTCACCTCCCCTCACCGTGTGGCCTGGATGTTTCCTACCCCTTGAACGTGTACGTCGCGCGTCGCGATGAGTTCCTGCGGAAGGAATTCCACCGCTGGTAGATGGAGCGGCGCGAGGTGGAGCGAAGCGCAGAGAGGGGCAGGCAGGCCGCCGTGGGGATGAAGAACGTGATGAGGCGCCACACCACGAAGCCCGCCGCCGCGGCCGTCCCGAAGATGGGTCCGAAGAAGAACGCGAAGCCGGCCTCGTTGCCGCCCGCACCTCCGGGGAGCGGGACGGAGTTGCCGATCATCTGCACCATCGCGCCCGCGGCGAGGCACTCGACGAAGTCCGCATCGCCGCCGAACGCCTTCAGCACGCACCACGGCACCGAATAGAAGCACACGAGCATCCCCAGCGTCACGAGCCACGTGAGAAAGAGCGAGGACTTGTGCCTGAAGGACTCCTTGAAGGTGGTCGAGAACTCCTGCACCTGCACGTTCACCACATGGAGGTAGCGCTGGGCCTTCTCGGGCTTGATCCAACCATGGCGCTGCGCGAATCGAATGCCCCAGTTGCCGCCTCGCACCACGATCCTCGGGAAGAGGCACACCACGAGCAGCGCGAGGGCCTGGATGGTCTGGATGACGAACACCACGAGGTTGAGGATCACGAAGTTGCCGTAGTGCTCGAGGAAGAAATCGAACTTCAGCCAGAGCAGCACGGCCGCCACCACGACCTCGCCCGCCTGGTAGAAGATGAAGCGCGTGAACTGCGTGGCCGAGGCCTCGCCCACCGTGAGGCCCGCGCGCGTGAGGCGATAGATTTGCGCCGGCACCGCGCCCGAGTTCATGGGCGTGAGGTTTCCGAAGAGCGTGCCCGAGGCCTCGACGCTCATGCAGTCGCGCACGCCCACCGGGCTCGAGGGATCGATGTAGACCGCGAACACGTAGGCGAGCGTGCCGAAGCCAAAGCGCACGGTCATGAAGAGGAGCCCGAGCCAGAGCCACCCGTAGTCGGCCGTGGCAAGCGAGGAGACGAACTCGTCGAATTGGCCCGAGACGACGATCCATGCGAGGTAGATGAGGAAGAGGATCCCCATGAAGGCGGCGCCCTTGCGGGCCTTGCGACGGTCGGCCGCCTCTTCCCGTCCCACCTGCGTGGTGGGTGCCGCGCGAAGGGGCGCGGCCTTGCCCACGTGGACCGAGGGGGCCTTCCGCGCGGGAAGCGGCGGCGACGGGGGAACCGCGGATGGTTGCGCGACTGTCTGGGTGGGCGGGGAACTCGCAGCGGGGGTTGCGGGCTGGGGCGCGCTCCCGGGCTTGGCCTCGGCCTCGGCACGGGGCTTCTCACCCGCCACGTCCTCGGGCTTCACCTCATAGGCGCCGAGGAGGTCCTCAATGGGCTCCTCGACCAGCTCGAGGGCCGCGGGACTTATGCCCCCCGTCTCCTCCACGCTCGGATTTTGCGATGGCGGGGAGGCCGGAGCGGGCGAATCGTCTGGCGTGGGCACGAGTCGCAGGCGAGCGGTGTCGGGGCGATCTCCCGGCTGGGATGAGCTCACCATGACCCTCCCCTCATGTACCTCGAGGCGCTACTATCGCTTTTGGAGCGCTTACGCCAAGACGGGGCGCCTTCCCGCACGGCAAACCTTAAGTTTAGAGGACTTTGAGGAAAACGCCGAAGCCAAGGCCTCGGCGTGCGGATCCTGCGAAAGCTGGGGGCGTGGACGAGGTCTACACAGCCGAAGAACGCGCGTTGATCGAGCTCAATCGCGAACGTCTCATCCACGTCGTGGAAGGTTCCGAGCAGCCACGTCGAAGGGGCGATGAGCACACGCTCGGCCTCGAGCTCGAGCGCCTCGTGGTGGACGTGACGAGCGGAGAGATCGTCTCCTACCTCGACGATCCCGGCATACACCAGCTTCTCGAGGCGTGGACGGGCATCTCCCCCGAAAACGAACGCGTCTACATCGACGGACGCCTCTTCGGCATGCAGGGCACCATCGCCACGCCACGAGGCCCCGTGGGAATCTCGATCACGCTCGAGCCGGGCAGCCAGCTCGAGGCCTCCCTTGGTCCCTCCCCCTCTCCCCTCTCGCTCATGGCGGCCCTCGAGGCCTTCGACGACCAATTCACGGAGGCATGCGCTGCGATCGGCGTGGATTGGCAGCTTGCCGCCATCGGCTTGAACCCCATGGCCATCGATCCGCGCGACGTGGCGCTCATCCCCAAGGAACGCTACCGCCTGATGGACGCCTATCTCTCGAAGCAGGGCTTCTACGCGCGCGACATGATGCGTTGCTCGGCGTCGACGCAGGTGTCGATCGACAGCGGAGAGCCGGAGGAACTCGCCCGGATCTACCAACTCGCGGTTGCGCTCGGGCCCCTCGTCTCGTTCCTCACCGACAACGTGCTCTCGTGGCGCGGCCTCATGGGAGAGGACACACCGGTGATGGCGCGTTCGAGGATCTGGGATCACGTGGATCCCGCACGCTGCGGCACGGTTCCCGGTACGTTCTCCGCGGACTTCTCCGCCGCCACGTACGTGGACTGGCTCATGGGCGTGCGCCCCATCCTCTTCACGAGCGGCACGGGCAAGAGCGTTCCCACCGGCGACGCCACCATGCGCGACATCATGGCGCTCCGCGAGCTCGGCCCCCAAGAGATCGCGCACCTGCTCTCCATGGTGTTTCCCGCCACGCGCCTCAAGGGCTTCGTGGAGATCCGCGATGCGGATTCGCTCCCCCCGCGCCTCGCCGCGGCTTTCGCCGCGTTCGCCAAGGGCATCTTCTACAATCCGAAGTCCTTCGAGGCGGCCTACGCGCTCCTCGCCAAGGGACGCGCCGATGCCGACATCGCCGAGGCGCACCGCGCGCTTCGCAAGGACGGCTGGAACGCGAGGGTCTACGGCCTCCCCATGGCCACCATCGCCGGACGCCTCATCCAGCTCACGGAAAACGGCCTCCTCGACCAGGAGGAGCGCAACCTCTTCCACGGTCTCTCCGACCTGTGGTCGCGGGGGCTCGTCCCACGCGACCTGCTGCTTCGCGCCTAGCCTCCCGTGGCCACGCTCGTCACCCATCCCGAGCCGGGCGACCCCACGCTCCAGCTCTTCACCGAACTCACGAACCGCCAACTCCGGCGCTCGCTCGAGGCCGATCACGGCGTGCTCATCGCCGAATCCATGCTCGTGGTGGAGAAGGCCCTCGACGTGGGGCTCGCGCCCGTGGCGCTCCTCATCGCGAGGCGGCGGGTGGAGGCCCTGCGCGATCTCCTCGATCGCCTTCCCGAAGCCACGCCCGTCTACGCGCTCGAGGACGACGTGGTGGCCGGCATCACGGGCTATCGCGTGCATCGGGGCGTGCTCGGCGCCTTCGCCAGGCCCACGCCGCGCGAGGTGGCCGACGTCGTGGCGGGCGCCTCGAAGCTCTGCGTCCTCGAGGCGAGCGTCGACGCCACGAACGTGGGCGCCATCTTCCGCTCGGCCGCCGCCCTCGGAGCCGACGGCGTACTCATCGATCCCACCTGCGCCGATCCCCTCGAGAGGCGCTGCCTTCGCACGTCGATGGGATGCGTGCTCGAGCTTCCGTGGGCGCGCCTCGCACGCTGGCCCGAGCCGGCGATCTCGAAGCTTCGCGAGACGGGCTTCACCGTCGCGTCCTGCGCGCTCTCCCCCACCGCGCTCGACCTCGCGGACTATGCCCGCGCCCGGCGCGAAAGCGGTGCGGAGGAGCGGCTCGCGCTTGTCTTCGGCACCGAGGGAGAGGGCCTCGCGGCAGGCACGATCGCGGCCTCCGACCTCGCGCTTCGCATCCCGATGGCGCGCACGGTCGATTCCCTCAACGTGGCGAGCGCCGCGTCGGTCTTCTTCTGGGAGCTCTTCCGGCGCTAGCCGTCATGCGTGCGGAAGCGCGGGAGAGCGCGAAGAGGGCCGCTGCCGCAAGGGGCGGAGTTTCTGTCCCGGATTCGAGATTCGAGGGGCTGAAAGCACAGAAACTCCCGCCCAATCGACGGGAAAAGACAGAAACTCCCGCTCACACTCCGGATTCAGCCGAGATCAGGCACAGAAACTCATGCCCTTGCGCCACGCAAAGCCGCATGGGCATGAGTTTCTGTGTCGTCCTGCCACATGGCCGTGTAATTCTGTGACATTATGTAAAGTCCCGAGCAAGGGGTGCGCGACGGAGCAGGTGGCGTGGGAAAGACGGGCTTGCGCCTACGCCCCTCGTGGGCGCAAGCGCTCCTCGCTACACGCCGAGCACGTAGCACGCATCGGGATTGACGAAGGGCAGGCCACCCTCGCCACCGGGCGACATGCCACCCATCGACTTGCCCCCGTAGATGAAGCATCCGCATCCCTTCGCGGCACCGATGATGACGCAGGCGCACTTGCCCCCGCCCGCAACGGCCGCGAGCTCGCCCTCGGAAAGCGCGCCCTCCGCAACGTCGGCGTCAGCGGCGAGGAGGTCCTCGACGGCGAGGCCGTACCCGTGATCCGCGGCGAGGGCGACCACGGCGTCGGCCGTGGCGTGGCGCGCCTCCTCCTCGGAGACGCCTTCGAGGGCCAGGTCGCCCATCACCGCCGCGAACTCATCCTGGAGCGCGCCATCTGAGGAAACCGCCTCGTAGAACTCCCTGACCCTCTCGTCCATCGATCCTCCCCTAGCGCATGCGTCGGCATCGATGCCAATTATGCGGGTTAGAGGACAAAACGCGTTGGTGGCGGGGACGGCTTACTGGCCGTGCCGCCGGCACCACACGAAGCCCTGGCCATCGCCGTGCGGGCCGTTCCTTCGCATTTGAATCCGCGCACCCCTCTCCTTCGCATGAGGATTTCGTCACGCAGGCAGCTCTTTCGCATGATTGGTGGCATGGGGCCGCCTTATCCGCACCGATCTGCGATTAAGGGCCCCGCGTGCCCTCATCGGCGCGCGAAGGAGGAAGACGCGTGCCACGAGATGCGGAAGAGATGGATGCATGCTACGAGGTGCGAAAGAGGGGGCCAGGCGGTGCGGGTGGCGATGATCGGCACGACCATCCACTTCCTGGGCGAAGCCCCACGGGGTGTCCCGGGCCCCCTTGGGCGCCATCGATTGCGAAGCCACTTTTTTCTGTTCTACCTGTGGCCCAATGCCCAAACCACCAACACATTTCGTCCATCCTCAAAGTTGGCGACCAGGAACTTAAAAGACCTTGTCGGGCCATCTACCTGCGGTGTCAGGCTAGATCCACCAACACGTTGTGTCCTATAACCCGGAGACCACGCATACGGCAACCGTGGGTCGACGACGCAAATGAGGGGATCGGCCGCCATTCGGCGCGAAGGGGTCGCATGCTTGCTGCCGTGCGGCGAGCAAGGCATCGTTATCGGCGAATGCCGAAGGGTCCCCAACACCCTTGGCGCGTATGAGCGCTTCCCTCCACTAGCTGCCCCGCAGGTCGAATCGGGTGCGGGGTTATACGTCAAACACCCCGGCTGTGCCGGGGTGTCGGATGGTTGGTAGCCCGTACCAGATTCGAACTGGTGATCTTCGCCTTGAGAGGGCGATGTCCTAACCGCTAGACGAACGGGCCGGTTATGTGCGGCAGGACGGTGGCTGGGATGGAGAGAATCGAACTCCCATTGACGGAACCAGAATCCGCTGTCCTACCGTTAGACGACATCCCAAAGTGGACGTCCTGCGCGAAGCGGGATCACTCTACGGCATTGGCGCCGGTTTCGCAAATCGCAGGCCCCAGAACCTCCTCAACTTGCCCACGAACTCCGCTCCCTTCACCACAGAGGCGCCTACTCCCCACTCTCCGCGTGCTCGATCTCCGCGACGTAGGCGGCATGCCATGCGACCCCCTCCTGCTTCCACGCGTCCACGGGCGGGATCGTGGGGAGCGTGTCGTATTCATTGAGATCAGAGGTCCAGAGGTGGCTTCCAAGGCCGCCATCGGCCGTCTGGAGCGAGTTCCAGAGGCGGTAGATGGGCGGATTGCCCTCAGGCGCGCCTCCGTAGAACTTCACGCCCTCGTCCCTCCAGCCAAGCGGCACGAGCGCTGCGACCTCAGAGCTGCTCGTGGAGTAGATATGGTCGCCGTTGTAGGGGTTGTAGAGGCGCGTCACCGCCGTCCTCCCGTGGGCGCTCTCGTCGAAGAGGTAGAAGCCCACGCCTTCGTCCTTCCAGCGGAGCGTGACGAGGGTGAGGATCTCATGCGCATCGGCGGTGAGCAGGTGCGTGCCGTCGAAGGCGTTGTAGAGACGGTGCACCGCGATGGGCGCCGTGTCCGTGACGATGAGCCGCGCGGTGCCCGTGAGCTCGCCATACGTGGCGGTGAGCGTGATCGTGCGCTCGGCGGTGGGCGCCACGATGGCGACGACCGCGCCGGTGCCGTTTGCGGCCGGCACTCCGATCTCGCACTCGCTACTCGCGCTCACGACGAGCGTGGAGGGATCGATGGCCATGCCGCCCCTCACCACTTCAAGGCTCGGCTCGAGGGCCGTGAGATCGATCTCCATGTTGAAGAGCGCGATCTCCTCGGGACGCGCCACCTGCACGTCCGGGATGAAGGCAAGGCTTGGGGTCGCCCACTGCGCGGTGAGCGTGGCATCCGAGGTCACACGCCAGGTGGCGAGATCGACCTCTTGCCAAGCGCCGCTCTCGTCTTGTTGATACCAGCCGAGGAGCTCGAGGCCCTCGTTCGAAAGACCCGCAGGCACGCGCACCGTGTTCCCACGAGCGATGCGCACCTTCTGCGAGGGAACCGTGCCGTTCCAGAGCCCGCCATTGCCCTCGAGGGTCACGGTGTAGGTCGTCGGAGACGGGGACGGCGCGGCGGAATCCGGCTCCACTACGAGCGTCGCCGTAGCCTCGAGCTGCTCTCCGCTCGTGGTCGCGCCCTTGGGATAGCGCGCTTGGATCACGACGCCATTCGAGTCCGCGGGCGTCGCGTTCGGCGCCGTGACGGTGAACGTCGCGACGCTCGTGGGCGTACCCGCAACCGGCGTCGATGCGGTTGCCCCGTAGGTCGCGTTCCCGGCGAAGCTAATTGCGAGGTTGCCGGGGGTAATCGCGTTCCCTTCGCTCGGCACGTAGTTGTACGGCGGAAGCACGCCCGTCTGGAGCGGCTCCGGCAGGATCGCCGCCGTATAGGTAACCGGCACCGACGGCTTCGTCGTTTGCGTAAGCGGCCAGAGGACGAGAAACTGCTCGTTCTCGCTCCCCCACATTGCCGTAAGCGTCGTCGATTCGGTGAATGTCTGCTTGGAGAGATCGACGCTATGCCAATAGCCGTGAACGGGCGTGACGCCATCCCCATCGCTATCCACATCGCCGGTCGTCTCAGTGGTCTCGTACCACTTGTACCAGGCGAGGAGTGTGTTTCCGGTGTAATTGACCTTGTTGAGTTCAGTGATCTGGGTGTCTTCGAGCTTCCCGACGTTCTTGTCGAGCTCAAGGGTCTGGAAGGGGACGCCGTTCCACGTGCCGCCGTTTCCCTGGAAGGTGACGTAGACGGGATCGATGCCATCGGCAACCGTGAACCCCACCTCGGCTGATGCGCCTTCCCACGTCGCAGTGACCGTTACCGTGCCGTTTTCCTTCGGCGCCGTCACCTCAAACGTCGCCGTGTTGTTCTCGACTCTGAGTTGACCGGTCGCGCATGCGGGTTCCGTAGCGATTTGCACGTCCTCCGGAAGCAGCGTGGGTTGGCTGCCGAGCGACGGATCTGTGGTCGCCGTCGCCTCGAGCGACACCGTACCTCCGGCCTTGATCTCGCTGTTCTCGAGCGCAAGCGCAAGATGGGGCGCTCCCCATTGGGCGTAGTACTCGGTCTTTGCGCTCACGGTTTGGGGAAAGGTCAGAACGCTCGACGCACCGGTTTGCGTCGAGGCCCATCCGAGGAAGACGCTGCCGAACTTGGTTGGAGGAGTTGCTGGCGCGTAGACGGAAGTGCTCGAATCCACTTTGAGCGTCTGCTGAGGGTTCTCGGCCGAATCCCAGTTCCCACCATTCGCGTCAAATGTGACGTCGTACTTTTCCTTCACCCAGATTGCGGTGAGCTCCGTGTCGCGATTGAAGACGTACGTGGCGAGGTTGGCTACCACTCCGCCCTGCGAATCCTTCCAGTAGCTGAATTCGTTATCGGATTTGGTGAGATTCCCCTCCGGCACGGAGATGAGCCCTGTCGCCGAGGTGACGAGTGGCCCTACTGAAGACTGGGATCCCCAAGTGCCACCATCAAGGTCGAAGGTGACCTGGTAGAGCATGGGGAAGGCAAGTGGCTTCACCACGCCCTTCGCATCCTCGCCGTACACCTCTTCGAGAAGTTCCCAGGGTTCCGGCTGGATGCTGGTGGTACGGCCTTGTGGGGCGCTACCGAAGGTGATGCTGCCCTGCGTCTTCCCCGGATCGTAGCTTGTCGTCGCGTTTCCCAAGGGAGAGATGGAATCGGCAACCACCGGAAAGAACGTCGTGAGGAGCGCGGTATCAATCGTCGGCTGGGAAGTGTCCGAGTCACCGAAGTGGTAGGAAAGCTCGAGGTTGACGCTTTGCCCTGCCTTGACGCCGTTCTCCACGGGGTTATTCGGTGCCCCGCCAGGCTGCGTGCTTGAGGGCGTGAAGCCGAGCGATGTCAAGGCGAGGGGCTCGATCTGGACGTACTTGCCTCCAAGCGAGATGCCCGTCGTACCTGCTGTTTGCGTGTTACCCGCTCCCGCGAAGCTGAGAACGTCGAGACCGATCGAACTGCTGTCTCCACCCTGCGCAAGCCAGGGATAGAAATCGTCATCGCCGGTGCTCGACGCATTGAGGATGACGGGGCAGCCGATGGCGCTCTGGTTACCGGTCACTTTGATGGTTGGGCCCTCGCCCGTTTCTCCGGTCCCATTCTTCACGGTCACGCTGCCGGCGTTGATCCCATTTGATGAAGGCCCTGTGCCGCTTGCCGTGAGTTTGCCTCCGGTAACGACTAGCTTCGTGGCGCTGATGGCGTTCGACTTGGTGCCGCTCATCGTGGCGGTGATGGTGCCGCCGTTGATGGTGAGGGTGCCCGCGGAGAGGGCCTGCTGGTAGTTGGCGGTGTTTTCGGCTTTGATGGTGCCGCTGTTGATCGTGAGGGAACCGGTGAGGAACGTGCTCGTGCCGCTGAGCGTGCCGCCGAGGAGGAGGCCGTTGATGGTGGGACCAGCCGCTGACAACGTGCCCACCGTGAGGTTCCGCGCGATGATCGAGATGGCGGCGTTCGCATGGCTCGTCGAGTCGTAGAGCGTGAGGGTTGGATTTGATCCCTCTCCCGTGATCGTGAGGTCGACGGGCGACCAGATCGCCGAGTACCTGTCGCTCGCGTAGATGGTGTTCGTGCCGCTCACCACGAGGTTCGTCACGCCGTTGAGGATGGTCGTGTGGCGCGCCTCGCCACTGTTGAACTCGTCGATCGTCACGCCATCCAGCTTGATCGTCGCCTTGTTCGTCGCGGGGACGATGATCTGGTCGAACTCAGGCGCCGAAGTCCCGGAGATCGTAATCGTGCCCGACGGCGCGTTCACCGTGACTACGCCGTTACTCGCGCTCACCTGCGAGTTCGAGAGCTCGCCCCCGCTCCACGTAAACGAGAGCCCGTAATACGTCACCGGCGTATCCGCCATCGCGGGACGCGCGAAGGCGATGCCAGCGAGCAGCAGGAGCGCGAGCACGAGGGCGCCGACGCCTCGGCGTGAAGTGCGGATCGCGGAGCCTGGTTTCATGGTGCGTCCTTCGCAATGACGAAGATGGATGTGTCGCGTTTCAGTGCGCACCATTCTACGGGCTCAAGGCCTCTGTCTCGCAAAGAGGGCGGCCCTCCACCAAAAATGGCGAAGGGCCGCACAATTTGCCCGAATCTGCGGGTTTGGCGTCAGCGGGCGAGCGTCCCGACGAGCGCGGAGTTCAGCGCCTCGAGGCCGCTTGCCGTCGGCTCCCACTCGTAGTCGTCGTCGAGCATCATCTCCACGCTCACCTGCGTGGTCTGGGGCTTGAGCTGCATGGTCGCCTCGGCGAGCTGGCCGGGCGTGAGGGACCCTTGGTTGTACGCCTCGCCGATCTTCTTGCAGGTGATGGTCACATCCACCGTGGCCGTGGTCTGGCTCGTCTCGGTGGCATCGCCGAGCGTGTAGCTGAAGCCGTCGACCCATGCCTGCGCGACCGCCGGCGTGAGGAGATCCTGGTCATCCATCTGGTCGATCGTCGGCGTATCGATCTCGTCGACGTCACCACGCTGGAAGAGCATGAGTTCCGCGTCGAGCGCCTGCTTTGCGCCCTCGGCACCGCCGCCGAGCGTGCTCTGGGACCCCGACGGGGCGGTCTGCGAGGTGATGGTCGTATCGGGCTCGGTGGTCTGCGTCACCTCTTCGGGTACCTCGGTCTCCCCATCGCCGACCGGCTCGGGAACCGGCGCGCCGCATGCTCCGAGGCTGATCGCAAGTCCGAATGCCAATGCCGAATAGACGGCGCCCTTCAGGAGGTGCCTTCCCTGCCGTGCCTCGTTCATGACATGTCCTTTCCGAGAGGTGGTCATGGCTTTAGTTACCCACGTACACCTAAAGGGAGCCTAAAGGCCTCGCTTCTCGGACTTTCCATGGGGCACCGTTGCGCCTGCGCCCGCGAGCGGCGAGGAGAGCGGGAGGCCGGACGAGCGGACCCTTACACTAGGCGCATGCATGCGCACGACCGCAAGGAGGCACCATGGGCACCATCGACGTCGCCAACACCCCCAAGCTCGGCTTCGGCCTCATGCGCCTTCCCAAGAAGGGCGCCACGATCGACATCGACCAAACCTCGGCCATGGTGGACGCCTTTCTCGATGCGGGCTTCACGTACTTCGACACCGCCTACGTGTACCCCGGCTCCGAGCGCGCGATGGCAAAGGCGCTGGTGAAGCGCCATCCCAGGGAGAGCTACACCGTCGCCACGAAGCTCTTCGCCACCGCGGTGCCCACGGCGAAGCTCGCCAAGGGCGAACTCGCGAAGAGCCTCGAGAAGGCGGGCCTCGATTATGTGGACTACTACCTCCTCCACTCCATCATGGAGGCGAACTACAAGAAGTACGAGCGCTTCGGCCTGTGGGACTTCGTGGCCGAGAAGAAGCGCGAGGGCGTGATCCGCCACGTCGGTTTCTCCTTCCACTCCGGCCCGAAGCTCCTCGACCAGCTCCTCACCGAGCATCCCGAGGTGGAGTTCGTGCAGTTGCAGATCAACTACGCAGACTGGGAGAACCCCTCCGTGCAATCTCGCGAGAACTGGGAGGTGGCGCGCGCCCACGAGAAGCCCGTGGTGATCATGGAGCCCGTGAAGGGCGGCCGCCTCGCAAGCCCGCCGGAGAGCGTGCGGGAGCTCTTCCAGAGCGTGCGTCCGGATGCCTCACCCGCCTCGTGGGCGCTTCGCTTCGCATCCTCGCTCGATGGCATCCTCACCGTGCTCTCCGGCATGTCCACGCTCGAGCAGGTGGAAGACAACATCCATACGTTCAAGGACATGGGGCCGCTCTCCGTCGAAGAGCGGCGCGTGATCGCCGACGCCATGACCTTCATGGGCTACTCGAACCAAATCCCCTGCACCGCATGCGGCTATTGCCTCCAAGGTTGCCCGCGCGGGATCCCCATCCCCGAGGTCTTCAAGGTGCTGAACGACCTCCAGGCGGGAGCCTCGAGGGAGGCGTGCGCAGCCAAGCTCTCCGAGATCCGCGAGGGCCGCGGCGCACCCTCGGACTGCATCGCATGCGGAAACTGCGAGGCCATTTGCCCGCAGCACATCGAGATCATCGAGAACCTCAAGCGCGCCGTCGAGCTCGAAGGCTAGGAGCCGCCCAGCCCCCTGTCACAATGGGAGCTACGTCCCACCCGCTTTGCCGAGAAAAGGAGTTCCCATGGCCAAGCATCCCGTGAAGATCGTCACCATCGGCGGAGGTTCGAGCTACACCCCCGAGCTCATGGAGGGATTCATCAAGCGCTACGAGGAGCTCCCCATCCGCGAGATCTGGCTCGTCGACATCGAGGAGGGGCGCGAGAAGCTCGAGATCGTCGGGCAGATGGCGCAGCGCATGTGGGATGCCTCCCCCTACGACGTGAGGGTCCACCTCACGCTCGACCGCCGCGAGGCGCTGCCGGGCGCGGACTTCGTGACCACGCAGTTCCGCGTGGGGCTCCTCTACGCGCGAATCAAGGACGAGCGCATCCCGCTCTCCTACGGCATGCTCGGCCAGGAGACGAACGGGGCGGGCGGCATCCTCAAGGCCTTCCGCACGATCCCCGTCATCCTCGATGTCGTCGAGGACATGAAGGAGCTCTGCCCCGACGCCTGGCTCATCAACTTCACGAACCCCTCGGGCATGGTCACCGAGGCGGTCATGCGCTACGGCCACTGGGACAAGGTCGTGGGGTTGTGCAACGTGCCCATCAACGCGATCCTCAAGGAGCCCATGCTCATCGGCAAGGAGCCCGACGAGCTCATCTTCAAGTTCGCGGGCCTCAACCACTTCCACTGGCACCGCGTCTTCGACCTCGACGGCCACGAGGTCACGCAGGACATCATCGAGAAGATGTGCGATCCGAACGTGGACGACGGCACCCCCGCGAACATCTTCCAGGTGCGCTTCTTCCCCGAACAGCTCAAGCGCGCCGGGCTCATCCCCTGCGGCTACCACCGCTACTACTGGCGCCAGGAGGAGATGCTCGACCACGCGATCGAGGAGTACGCCGATCCCGAGAAGGGCACCCGCGCCCAACAGGTGAAGAAGACCGAGGACGAGCTCTTCGAGCTCTACAAGGACCCGAACCTCGACCACAAGCCCGAGCAGCTCGCCAAGCGCGGCGGCGCGCACTACTCCGACGCCGCGTGCGAGACCATCAGCGCGATCTACAACAACAAGAACGATCACATCGTGCTCTCGACGCGAAACGACGGCGCGGTGCCCGACCTTCCCGCCGACTGCGTGGTGGAGGTCTCCGCGCACGTGGGCTCCGCGGGCGCGCTTCCCATCGCCTTCGGGCCGCTCCCGCCCGCCGAGCGCGGCTGGCTCCAAGTGATGAAGAACATGGAGCTCTGCGTCTGCGAGGCGGCGGTGACGGGCGATTACGGCCTCGCACTCGAGGCGTTCTTCCTGAACCCGCAGATCCCCTCGGGCGCCACCGCGAAGCGCGTACTCGATGAGCTCCTCCTCGCCCACGAGCGCCATCTCCCGCAGTTCGCGCCCGTGATCGCCGAACTCAAGGCCGAGGGCGTGACGATCACCGACCCCGTGGCGCGCAAGCTCACGGAGGAGGGCCTCTAGGAGATGCATCCTGAGCCCACACGACGCCTGCGGGGAGCACGTGCGTGGGCGAAGTGATGTACAAGGAGAGCGCCGAGCGCTATCTCAACCTCACGGGCACCTACGACCGACGCGCGCTGCGCAAGGCGTATGCCCGTGAGGCGAGGCGCTGGCATCCCGACCTCCAGCCCGAGGAATCCATGCGCGGCTACGCCACGAAGCGCATGGCGAAGGTAAACGAGGCGTACGCCTATCTGAAATCGCTTTTCGACGCGGGTGCGAAGACCCTCACCGCAGGCTACTCGGCGGGCCCGCAAGGCGCCGGGGGCCATGGCTCCCCGAGCACGCAATGGCGAGAAAGCCGGCAGGGTTCCCCTCGAGGCGCGAGATCCGCGGGCGGGCCTTGGGAAGGCGCGGGACGCGGCCGCACGAATGCCTCCACGCCTCCCACGGTCGTGCACGCTCAACCTGCGGGCGTGCCGGTGGCTCCCCAACCGGAGCCCGAACCGGAGCCGCCCCTTCGGCACTGCCTCGCCTTCCGCGTCGTCGAGCACTTCCCCTGGCGCGTGGCGTTCCTAGCGGTCATCCTCCTGTTCTTCATCTCGCCCGCGCACGCGGGCTTGGATTACGTCACGCACTTCGGCTCCTTCCAGTGGGTCCTCCTCTACCAGGACGGTTTCCTCGACTTCCTCCTCTGGCAGTGCGTGCTCGTGCCCCTCGCCGTGTGGAACTGCTTCACGGGCACCATCACGGATTTCATCCAGCTTCTGCTCCTCGAGCTCATCGCGTGGGGAGAGAGGCTCGTCCACCGGATGCAGGCGCGGCCACCGCATGGGGGCGCGCTATCCTAGGCCCCGCAAGTGCCGCGACAACGACTTCGACTTGGAGGAGCCATGGGAACTACCCAGCGTTTGATCGACGCTTCGATGGACGTGTGGAACCACTACCTCGAACATCCCTTCATCCTCGGCATCCAGGATGGCACGCTCGACAAGCAGCGCTTCCTCGACTACATCCTTCAGGACTACCTCTATATCCGCGAGTACACGCGCGTCTTCTCCATCGGCATCGCGAAGGCCACGTCGAACGAGACCATGCGCCTCTTCACCGAATACGTGGCCATGCTCGTGAAGTACGAGCTCGACACCCAGACCGGCTACATCGCCGATTGCGGGCTCTCCGAGGAGGCCGTCGAGGCCACCGAACTCGCGCTCCCGAACCGCTCCTACACGTCCTACATGCTGAAGGTGGCCTACGAGGAGGGCGAGGCGCAGATCCTCACCGCGCTCATGCCCTGCGCCCTCACCTATGAGTGGATCGCGCGAAAGATCCTCGAGGCAAACCCCGCCGCAGGCGAGGATGCGTACTTCGGCACGTGGGTGAGCTCCTACGCGAACGACTACCACGATTACAACGTCGAGCTCACCGAGGCGCTCGACGCCCTCACCGCGCACTACGACGAGCGCCAGCTCGCGCACCTCGAGGAGATCTTCCGCGCGTGCTCACGCTACGAGCTCGGCTTTTGGGACATGGCCTGGGAGGGCCGGAGCGCGTGGTAGATCGCGCGCACGCGAAATAGCCGCTAGAACACCAACAGCTCGTCCCTGTGGATGGCGGGCACGTCCGCCTTCTCGGGGAAGAATCGCCCGACCACGTCGAGCTTGAGGCCGCGTGCCTTGGTGAGCTCGCTCGAGCTGTAGCGCGCCACTCCGCGCGCAATGAGGCGATCCTCGCCATCCACGACCGACACCACGTCGCCCGCCTCGAAGCGCCCCCGCACCTCGCGCACGCCCACGGGAAGCAGCGAGGCGCCCGACTCCTGCAGCGCGCGAGCCGCGCCGTCGTCCACGACGATGGTCCCCTTGGGCACGCCCGCGAGTGCGATCCAGAGCTTCCTCGCGGGTTCGCGGTTCTCCTCGCCCGGGGCGAAGAGGGTCCCCCGCACCTCCCCGCGCACCGCGGCGCTGAGGGCACCGGGATCGCTTCCCGAGACGATGGCCATCGGGATGCCCGCGGCCATGAGCGCGCGGGCCGCGTGGAGCTTCGCGCGCATGCCGCCGGTGCCGATCCCCGAGGCGCTTTCGCCGGCGAGCGCGAGTATCCGCTCATCGATGGCCTCGATGCGATCGATGCGCTCAGCTGCGGCGTCTTGCGAGGGATCTGCCGTGTAGAGCCCGTCGATGTCCGTGAGGATCACGTAGCGCTCGGCATCCACGAGCGTGGCCACGATGGCGCCGAGGAGATCGTTGTCGCCGAAGGAGAACTCGGTGACGCTCGTCGTGTCGTTCTCGTTCACCACGGGCACCACGCCAAGCTCGAGAAGGCGCTCGAAGGTATGGCGTATGTGCAGGTAGCTCTCCCGATACACCACGTCGCGACGATTGAGGAGCACCTGCGCGCAGGGAAGGTCGAAGCGCGCGAGCTCTCGCGCGTAGGCTTCGGTGAGCGCCGCCTGGCCGGCTGCCGCAGCCGCCTGGAGGCCGGGGATATCGCGGGGACGCTCCTTGAGCCCGAGGCGTCCCATGCCCACCGCCACGG
>CANPVI010000015.1 GCA_947581665.1 uncultured Atopobiaceae bacterium
GGCGCCGGTGAGGGCACGCACCTCCTCCGCGTCCATGCGCGTGTTCACGATGAGGTGGCCGTTCTCCTTGATGCCCTCGCACACGTTCACGACCTCGAGCAACGTGTCATCGAGCACGACGACGATGTCGGGGTGCAGGATGTTGTTGTGGATCTCGATCGGTTCGGGCGAGATCCTCGTGTAGGCCTTGAGCGGGGCACCTTGGCGCTCGGCGCCGTACTCGGGCATGGCCTGCATGTACTGCCCGTCATCCATCGCCGTCTCGGCCACGAGCCGAGACGCCGTGACGGCACCCTGGCCCGCGCGAGCGTGCCAGCGAATTTCCGTCAGCTGAGCCATTGACTCTCCTCTCCTTCACCGGGCCTCCCGGCCAAGGGGGGCCAGGCCAAACGGTGGAACCTTTCCATCGCGCTTATTGTACGTACCG
This sequence comes from uncultured Atopobiaceae bacterium, assembly GCA_947581665.1. Classification (GTDB taxonomy): domain Bacteria; phylum Actinomycetota; class Coriobacteriia; order Coriobacteriales; family Atopobiaceae; genus CANRLS01. The sequence continues at coordinate 428 of CANPVI010000015.1, forward strand.
AGGGCCGCAAGCAGGTCGAGCTTTTGCGTCTCCACAGGGCATTTCCACGCCCGTCGCGCTCAGCGCCGTCGATGTGAGCCCTGCCGCTCGAGGAGCCGCGCGTAGGAATCCTCGAGGCGCCGGGAAAGCGGTCCGCGCGCATTCGACGCGGCGACGATCCCATGCTCGTCGGACACGAGGAACGCCTCGTCGAAGGGCACTTGCGACGCGTGCGCGACGATCTCGGCCGCGAGGCGGTTCTCACGGGAGACCACGATGCCGAGCGTCTGGGCGAGATCGCTCACGAGCGAGGCGGAGCCCGAGGCGACGATGCCCTCGTCGAGCCCCGCCACGAGCGCGCCACCGCGCACGACCCAGAGCGTCTCCGGCGCCACGCCGGTGGCGCGCCCCTCGACCATGGCGCTCTCCGCGCGGCGCGCGAGCCCGGAAAGCGCACGGGCGCGAAGCGGCTCGTGGGGGCCCACCGTGAGCGCGGCCTTGCCCGCCTCGTCCACCACGAGCATGAGCACGCCGTCGGGCTCCTTCGCGGAAGCCGCCTCGAGACCCCACTCCACCTGCTGCTTCACCCACGCGACGAGCTCCGTCGTCACGCGCTCGCCACGCACCCTCCGCGCGCGGAGCGCGCGGAGGTGGCGGTTTGCGAGCGGGAGCCTCGAGCGCGCGATGCGCCAACGGCAGACGAGCGCGGGGTTACCGAGCGTGAAGCCCTCTTGATCCTCGAGGAGCGAGCCGGCGTCGCGGGGCGCGGGCGAGGAGCCGATGAGCACCTCGCCTGCACCCACGGGATCCGCGGGCACGTGGTACTTCGAGCTTCGAGCCATCGGGCGCTAGTGGCGGAAGTGGCGCACGCCGGTGAAGACCATGGCGATGCCGTGCGCATCGCAGGCCTCCACGCTCTCGTCGTCGCGCACCGAGCCGCCGGGCTGGATGATGCAGGTGACGCCGTGCTCCGCGAGCACGGCGACGTTGTCCGGGAAGGGGAAGAACGCGTCCGACGCGGCCACGTAGCCGCCCTTCTCGAGACCGAGGCGCTCGCAGGCCTCGTCCGCGCGCTCGCACGCGAGGAGTGCGGAGTCCACGCGGTTCGGCTGGCCGGGGCCCATGCCGATGCCGGCGTGGTCCTTCGAGACGAGGATCGCGTTCGACTTCACGCCCTTGCAGACCTTCCACGCGAAGATCATCTCGTCGAGCTCCTCGGGCGTGGGCTTGCGCTTCGTGGGCACGGTGAAGGTCTCGGGGTCCTCGTCCACGGCATCCGTGTTCTGGATGAGGACGCCGCCGTCGACCGTCCTGAGCTCCATCTTCGCCGGCTTGCCCGTGCCGCCGGTGGCGAGCACGCGCAGGTTCTGGCGCTTCGAGAGGCGCGCGAGGGCCTCCTCGCTGAAGCTCGGCGCGATGATGACCTCCACGAACTGCTTGTTCACGTCCGCGAAGTGCTCCACGAGCGCGAGTGGCACCTCGCCATTCACCGCGATGATGCCGCCGAAGGCGCTCTTCGGGTCGCACGCGAAGGCGCGATCGTAGGCCTCCGTGACGTCGCCCGCCACGGCGGAGCCGCAGGGGTTCTGGTGCTTGAGGATGATGCACGCGGGGTCGCTGAACTCGCGCACGAGGTTCCACGCGGCATCCGCGTCGAGGTAGTTGTTGTAGGAGAGCGGCTTTCCCTGGAGCTGCGTGGCGCCCACGAGCGGGTGATCGGAGGTGAAGAGCTTGCCCTCCGCGTTCTCGAAGCCGTAGACACCGGCCGTTTGCTGCGGGTTCTCGCCGTAGCGGAGCTCGTCGAGCTTCTTGAGGCCGAGGGTGAGCGCGTCCGGCGCGGGCGCGCCGGCGCTCGCCGCCTGGGAATCGAGCCACGTGCTGATGGCCGTGTCGTAGGCCGCGGTGGTGGCGAAGACCTTGCGCTGGAGCTCGAGGCGGAGCTCCTCGGTGGTGGCACCCTCGTGCGCGCGCATGCAGGCGAGCACGCGCTCGTAGTCGCCGGGATCGCAGACAACCGTCACGCTCTCAGCGTTCTTCGCGGCCGAGCGCAGCATCGACGGGCCGCCGATGTCGATGTGCTCGATGGCGTCCGCGAAGGAGACATCGGGGCTCGCCACCGTCTTCTCGAACTCGTAGAGGTTCACGCACACGAGGTCGATCATCTCGATGCCGTTGGCCTCGGCCTCGGCCATGTGGCCCGCATCGCCGCGACGCGCGAGGAGCCCGCCGTGCACCTTCGGGTGGAGCGTCTTCACGCGCCCGCCCATCATCTCGGGAAAGCCGGTGTAGTCGTCGATGGCCACCACGTTCACACCGGCATCTTCCAGCGCCTTTGCGGTGCCACCCGTGGAGATCACCTCCACACCGAACTCATCTTGCAGCGTCTTCGCGAACTCCTGGACGCCCGTTTTGTCGGTGACGGAAACGAGCGCCCGGCGGATGACGGGATTGGCCATGGAGGCTCCTTCGGGCGAGGGCTTTTCGGTGCCCTCACTCTAGCGCGATCGCTTTATGGGAATTGGCGCGCTCGCCGACCTCCACCGCATCCCCTTACGCCGAAAAGGCCCGCCTGCCCCCTTCGCGGGCGGGGTTAGGCGGACCATTGTGGCGAAACGGAGCTACATGTGGATGTGCGTGCCGCTCTGGCCGCGCATGATCTCCGGCGCGCGCTCGAGGGCGCCGATGATGGCCACGCGTCCGGGCTTCGATTCGGCGAAGCGCACCGCGGCCTCCACCTTCGGTTCCATCGAGCCCTTCCCGAACTGCCCCTGCGCGAGGTAGCGCTTCGCGTCCGCCACGGAGAGGTCGCCGAGGTCGATCTGGTCGGGCTTGCCGAAGTTGATCGAGACGTGGTTCACCTGCGTGAGGAGGAAGAGCACGTCGGCGTCGCATTCCTCGGCGAGGATCTCGCCGCCGAGGTCCTTGTCGAGCACCGCGTCCACGCCGTGGATGAAGCCGTGCTCGTCCTCCACGACGGGGATGCCGCCCCCGCCACACGCGAGCACGATATAGCCGCTATCCAGCAGGTTCATGATCGACGGCGTCTCGATGATGCGAAGCGGCATGGGGCTCGCCACCGCGCGCCGGTAGCCGCGGCCGGAATCCTCCATGAAGACGAGCGAGGGGTCGAGCAGCTTCGCCATGTCGGCTTGGTCCTCGGTGTAGAACTCGCCGATCGGCTTCACGGGGTTCTCGAACGAGGGGTCGTCCTTGTCCACCTCGATCTGCGTGATCACCGTGGCCACGTGCCAGGGCTTGCCCTCGCGCCGGATCTCGTTCTCGAGGCCCTGCTGCAGGTAATAGCCGATGTAGCCCTGCGTGACGGCGCCGCAGTCGGGAAGCGGCAGGTCGGGGATCTGCGGATCGGCCATGTGCGCGATGGAGAAGGCCTTCTGCATCCAGCCCACCTGCGGGCCGTTTCCGTGGGTGACGATGATCTCGTTGCCGAGGTCGATGAGGCGAAGGAGGGCCGGGGTGGTCTTGGCGATGCAGTGCTGCAACTCCTCGGGAGTGGAGCCAAGGGCGTTACCCCCAAGGCACACGACCACGCGGTTGGGGCGACCCACAGGTTCAGCCATCGAAGCCTCCTTGCGTGCGGAAAGCCTACAAAAGCCGGGGCAGCGCCCCGGCACACAAGTTCTACCCAAATGCCGAGCGTGGCTCCCGTATCATCGTCACGTTTCGAGCGAAAGGGAGAAACCATGACCCGAAATACCCGCTCCGCGCGCCACGCGCACGCGCGCCTCGCCGCGCTCTGGATGCTCGCGCTCGGCGCCCTCTGCGCCCTCTGCCTCGCGCTCGCGCCCGCAGCCATGGCCGATGACGCCACGTCCGCCGAGCCCGAGGCGGGCGTGCCGGTCTATCGCCTCTACAACGAGTGGGACGGCGCGCACCTCATCACCGCCGACAAGCACGAGTTCGACGTCCTCACCGGCCAGGGTTGGATCGACGAGGGCACGGCGTTCAACTGCCCCGAAGAGGGCCAGGACGTCTATCGCCTCTACAACGAATCGAACGGCGACCACTTCTACACCGCGAGCACGGCCGAGCAGGCGGACCTCGTGCGCGTCGGCTGGCGATCCGAGGGCGTGGGCTTCCACGCCTCCGCCGAGCCCACGGACTACGAGGTCTCCCGCGCCTACAACCCGTGGATGACCGCCAACGGCGGCCGCGGGAACCACCTCTGGACCGTGAGCGAGGACGAGTACGACGCTGCGGTCACCGCCGGCTGGAAGGGCGAGGGGCACCAGTGGTACGCCGTCGGCCCCGCGCACCCGAAGGCCCATCCCGACCCCGTGAGCCAGCACGGCGCGCTCTCCGTGCGCGGCACGAACCTCGTCGACGAGCACGGCAACGATTTCCAGCTCCGCGGCATGTCCACGCACGGCATCGCGTGGTTTCCCGCCTATGTGAACAAGGCGGCGTTCAAGACCCTGCGCGACGACTGGAAGGCGAACTGCGTGCGCCTCGCGATGTACACCGCCGAATACAACGGCTACTGCACCGGCGGCGACCAGAACTGGCTGAAGGGCCTCGTGCGGCAGGGCGTCGATGCGGCCACGGACCTCGGCATGTACGTGATCGTGGACTGGCACGTGATGAACGAGGACAAGAGCCCCACCACCTACGAGCAGCAAGCTCGCGTGTTCTTTGACGAGATGAGCCGCCTCTACAAGGACCACGACAACGTGCTCTACGAGATCTGCAACGAACCCTGCAACGGCACCGACTGGTGGACCATCAAGGGCTACGCCGAGCGCATCATCCCCGTGATCCGCGCGAACGACCCCGACGCGATCGTGATCGTGGGCACGCCGAATTGGTCGCAGGATGTCGACCAAGCCGCAGCTAATCCCGTCAGCGGTGCGAGCGGCCAGAACACCCTCTACGCGCTCCACTTCTACGCGGGAACGCACGGCCAGTGGCTGATTGATCGCATGAACGCGGCCCTTGATGCCGGCCTCCCGATCTTCATCAGCGAATTCGGCACCTGCACGGCCGACGGACAATCGGGTTTCTATCCGAGCGAATCGCAACGCTGGATTGACGCGGCCAACCGCCGAAACGTGAGCTGGGTGAACTGGAGCCTCTGCAACAAGGCCGAGGCGGCATCCGCCATTCAAAGCTGGTGCGACAAGACGAGCGACTGGCAGCCCTGGGAGCTCACCGAGTCCGGCTACTGGGTGCGCAACCAGATGCGCGCCGCCGCCGGCCTCTAGCCACTCGCCCCGAGGGCCCCGTGCACGATCCTTCGCGCACGGGGCCCACGCTGTCCTTTTTGTGGGTTCGCACGCACCCCGCAGGGCCACGTGCGCGCGTTTGCTAAGGTGTGATGCGCCCGGCGGAGCGCCGGGCGTTCTTTCCACGGGATTCGCTCAGAGGGAAGGTGGGCATGCCCGGTCTCTTTTCCAAGATCCTCTCAATAGGTTCCGACAAGGAGCTGAAGGCGTTCCAGCAGGTGGCCGACCGCGTGAACGAGTTCGGCCCGAAGTATCGCGACATGGACGACGCGGCCATCGCCGCCGAGACCGCGCGCTTCAAGGAAGAGCTCGCGAACGGGAAATCCCTCGACGACCTCATGCCCGAGGCCTTCGCTGCGGTGCGCGAGATGAGCGACCGCGTGCTCGGCATGCGCCACTTCGACGTCCAGGTGATCGGCGCGGTGGCGCTCCACGAGGGCATGATCGCCGAGATGAAGACGGGCGAGGGCAAGACGCTCGTCGCCACGCTCGCCGTTTACTTGAACGCCCTCGCGGGCCAGGGCGTGCACGTGGTGACCGTGAACGACTACCTCGCGAAACGCGACTCCGAGTGGATGGGGCGCCTCTACAAGGCCATGGGCCTCACGGTCGGCCTCCTCCAAAACGGCATGCCGCTCCAGGCGAAGCGCCCGGCCTACGCGGCCGACGTCACCTACGGCACGAACTCCGAGTTCGGCTTCGACTACCTGCGCGACAACATGGTCATGCGCCCCGAGCTCCGCGTGCAGCGCGGCCACCACTACGCCATCGTCGACGAGGTCGACTCGATCCTCATCGACGAGGCGCGCACCCCGCTCATCATCAGCGGCGCCGGCACGCGCTCCGCGGCCACCTACCGCGACTTCGCGCGCGCGGTCCGCGGCCTCGTGAGGGACGTCGACTTCGAGATGGACGAGGCCAAGAACACCATCAACACCACCGACAAGGGCCTCAAGCGCGTCGAGCGCGCCCTCGGCATCGACAACATCTACGGCGACATGGCGGGCCAGCTGGTGAACCACCTCCAGCAGGCGCTCAAGGCCGAGTACCTCTTCCACCGCGACCAGCAGTACGTGGTCATCGACGGCGAGGTGAAGATCGTCGACGAGTTCACCGGCCGCATCATGGAGGGCAGGCGCTACTCCGAGGGCCTCCACCAGGCCATCGAGGCCAAGGAAGGCGTGTCCGTGCGCGAGGAGAACCAGACCCTCGCCACCATCACGCTCCAGAACTACTTCCGCCTCTACGAGAAGCTCGCCGGCATGACGGGCACCGCCATGACGGAGGACGCCGAGTTCCGCCAGATCTACAAGCTCCCGGTGCAGGAGATCCCGCCCAACAAGTCCGTGATCCGCGTGGACCACGACGACCAGATCTACCGCACGGTGGACCACAAGTTCGCCGCCGTGGCCGAGGACGTGGCCCAGCGCCACGCGAAGGGCCAGCCCGTGCTCGTGGGCACCGTCTCCATCGAGAGCTCGGAGCGCCTCTCGCGCACCCTCGCGCGCCGCGGCATCCCGCACGACGTGCTGAATGCCAAGCACCACGCCCGCGAGGCGCAGATCGTCGCCCAAGCCGGGCGCGAGGGCGCCGTCACCATCGCCACGAACATGGCCGGCCGTGGCACGGACATCCTCCTCGGCGGCAACCCCGAGGAGCTCGCCACGCAGATCCTCGTGGCCGAGGGCCTCGACCCCGAGGAGGCCTCCGAAAAGGACAAGGCCGCCGCGCTCGACGAGGCGCGCTCCATCTGCGCCGTCGAACGCGAGCACGTGGTGGCCGCCGGTGGCCTGTGCGTGATCGGCACCGAGCGTCACGAGGCGCGCCGCATCGACAACCAGCTCCGCGGCCGCTCCGGCCGTCAGGGGGACCCCGGCGAGACGCAGTTCTACCTCTCGCTCGAGGACGACCTCATGCGCCTCTTCGGCGCGGACAAGATGGACCGCATCGCGAGCATGATGGAGCGCGTGGACCTTCCGCCCGACGTGCCCATCCAGGCGAAGATGGTCTCGAAGGCCGTGGAGAGCGCCCAGCGCAAGGTGGAGGAGATCAACTTCTCCATGCGCAAGAACGTGCTCGACTACGACGACGTGATGAACCAGCAGCGCCAGGTGATCTACGAGGAGCGCAACCGCGTGCTTGATGGCAAGGACCTCGTGGGGCACTTGGACGAGGTCATGGAGCAGACCGTCCACGAGGCCGTGCTCGAGCGCTGCCCGGACCACGCCGATCCCTCGGAGTGGGACCTCGAGGACCTCGCGCTGTGGATCCGCAACCTCACCGGCGCCGAGGACGTGCCCTCGTTCTCGGAGCTCGCGAGCCAAGGCGAGGTCGAGGAGGCCGCGCTCGACTTCGTGCGCACGCGCTACGAGGAGAAGGCCGAGCTCCTCGGCCCGGAGATCATGGACCGGCTCGCCCAGCAGGTGATGCTCCGCGTCATCGACAGCCGCTGGATGACCTACCTCCAGGAGATGGACTACCTAAAGACCGGCATCGGGCTCCGCGGCTTCGGCCAGCGCGACCCGCTCGTCGAGTACAAGACCGAGGCGTTCCACGCGTTCCAGCTCCTCGTCTCCGCGATGTACGAGGACTTCCTGCGCACGATCCTGCGCATCCAGGTGAACGTGCAGGTGAGCGAGCCAGAGCCCGAGAACGCGGGCGCGCTCGCGGGCGCGCGCTACTCCGGCCCCGCCGAGGTGGACGGCGACAGCGGGCAGTCCCGCTCACTCCCCGCGCGCAGCGCCGCCGCCACGCCCATGCCCGCCCAGGTGGGCATGCCCGTGGCCCAGGCGGGTGGCCGCGCCCCGTCGGCCGCCGCGAAGCCGCGCACCTACCGCAAGAGCGAATCCGGCGACCCCTACGCCAACGTCGGGCGAAACGATCCCTGCCCCTGCGGCTCGGGCAAGAAGTTCAAGAACTGCCACGGTCGGAGGAGCTAGTGGCCGACACCGCCCAAGCCCCCCGCATCGCCGAGCTCGAGGCGCGCCTCGCCGAGATCGAGCGCTACCTCCACGCCGACGAGGCGAGGAAGCGCGTGGCGGAGCTCGAGGCCGAGAGCGCCGAGGCCTCCTTCTGGGAGGACGGCGAGGCCGCGCGCAGCGTGATGAGCGAGCTTGCGCGCCTCAAGGGCGACCTTGCGAGCCTCGAGGAGAGCGCCTCGAGGCTCGCCGACGCGAAGGCGGCCGCCGAACTCGCCGAGGAAACCGGCGACGAGGACCTCGCGGCCGAGGCGGACGAGCTCGCGCGCTCCGTGGAAGGCGCCCTCGCCGAGCTGGAGCTCGCGAGTTGGTTCACCGACGACCTCGACCACGGCAACGCGATCGTCACGATCAAGCCGGGCCAGGGCGGCCTCGAGGCGCAGGACTGGACCTCCATGCTGCTCTCCATGTACCTGCGCTACGCGGAGCGTCGCGGCTGGAAGGTGGAGGTGAACGACGCGCCCGAGGGCGAGGTCATCGGCCTCGATCGCGCCACCTTCACCGTGCGCGGCAAGAACGCCTATGGGATGCTCCGCGCCGAGCAGGGCGTGCACCGCCTCGTGCGCATCTCCCCCACCGACGCGAACAAGCGTCGCCAGACCACCTTCGCGGGCGTCGAGGTGCTTCCCGACCTCCCGCAGGAGGTGGAGGTGGAGATCGACCCCTCCGACCTCCGCATTGACGTCTACCACGCCTCCGGCCCCGGTGGCCAGGGCGTGAACACCACCGATTCCGCCGTGCGCATCACGCACCTTCCCACGGGCCTCGTGGTCACCTGCCAAAACGAGCGCTCGCAGATCCAAAACAAGGCGAGCGCGATGCGCATCTTGAAAGCGCGGCTCCTGGAGATCGAGCGCGAGAAGCGCGACGCCGAACTCGCCGAGCTCAAGGGCCCCAAACGCGACATCTCCTTCGGGAACCAGGTGCGCAACTACGTGCTCTTCCCCTATCGCCTCGTGAAGGACACGCGCACGGGGCACGAGACGGGCAACGTGGACCGCGTGCTCGAGGACGGTGACCTCGACGATTTCGTGGTCGCCTACCACCGATGGGCCACCAATGGACGCACCCAAGCCGCCGAGGCGCTCGACTAGAATGGAAGTCGGCCGCCAGACGCAGCGAGACGGCTGCGTGCCACGAGGAGGATCGTGCAACTCTCGAGCCTCATAGACCCCACGTTCGTGCAGCTTGGCGTGTCGGCCCGCGACTGGCGCGATGCCGTGCGCAAGAGCGCCGCGCCCATGGTGGCCGCGGGGGCCTTCGAGAGCGCCTACGTGGACGACATCATCTCCGGCGCCGAGGAGCACGGCCCCTACTTCGTCCTCACGCGCGGCGTCGCCATGCCCCACGGGCTCCCCGAGGCGGGCGTGAGGGAGCCCGCGCTCGGCATCTGCCGGCTCGAGACGCCCGTCGACTTCGGCAACGCCGCGTGCGATCCCGTTCGCTACGTGCTGCCGTTCGGCTCCGCGGACGCCGAGGCGCACCTCGACGCCCTCACCGCGCTCGTCGACCTCATCGATGACCCCGCGTTCTTCGCGGCCATCGACGCCGCGTGCGATCCAACCCCGGTCCTCGCCTACGTGCGGGCCGCCGAAGTGGAAAGGAAGGAAGCGTGACGTACCACGCGCTCGTCTGCTGCAGAGCGGGCATGGGCAGCTCCATGATGCTCAAGATCAAGGCAGACCAGGTCATCAAGGAAAACGACTACCCCATCGAGACCCGCCCCGGGAACCTCAAGGCGCTCCACGCCTTCACCGGCGACCTCGTGATCACCATGAACGACCTCGTGGACGAGGTGCACGACGCGGGCATCTACGCCGTGGGCGTGGACGACATCCTGAACGTCGCCGGGATCAAGGCAGGGCTCGAGGCCTTCCTGGCCTCAAAGAAGGACCACGCGTAAGGACAGGGACACCGCGCGCGAACGCGCGAGGAGAGCACGGCCGAAAGGCCAGAGAGGACACGTCCATGAAGTTCTTCATCGACACCGCGGACATCAGCGAGATCAAGAAGGCGCTTTCCTGGGGCTGCCTGGCCGGCGTGACCACCAACCCCAGCCTCTACTCGCGCATCGGCGGCAAGCTCGCCGACTTCGAGGCCCACATGGCCAAGATCGCCCAGCTCTGCGAGGGGCTGCCGGTGTCGGCGGAATCCACCGCCACCACCGCCGAGGGCATGATCGAGGAGGGCAAGCACCTCGCCTCGCTCGCGCCGAACATCGTCGTGAAGCTCCCCATCGGCGAGGCTGCCCTCGAGGCCACCCACGCGCTCAAGGCCGAGGGCGTGAACGTGAACATGACGCTCATCTTCTCCGCCCCGCAGGCGCTGCTCGCGGCTGCCGCCGGCGCGCGCTACGTCTCGCCCTTCGTCGGGCGCTTCGATGACATCGGCGACGACGGCATCGCCCAGCTCGGCACCATCGTCACGGCCGTGAAGAACTACTACGCGCCCGAGCAGTGCGAGATCATCACCGCCTCCGTGCGCACCCCCTACCACGTGACCCAGGCCGCGCTCCTCGGCGCCGACATCGCCACCGTGCCCTTGGTGGCCCTCGAGAAGTGCCTGAGGCACCCGCTCACCGAGCAGGGGCTCGCCGCCTTCGAGGCCGACTGGAAGAAAGTCACCGCCGAGGCCTAGGTTGTCCATTTCGCCGGGCGCTCCCAGGGGCGCCCGGCTCTCTGTTCCCGTCTCCCTCGAGAGGAGCGCCATGCCCGCAACGATCACCGAGCGGCCCTCGACCAAGGAGCTCATGCTCCGGTCGAACGAGATGCGCCACGACATCATCACGATGCTCGAGGCGGCCGGCTCCGGCCATCCCGGAGGTTCGCTCTCCGCCACCGACATCCTCTGCGCCCTGTGGTTCTCGGGCGTCATGGCCTATGACGCCTCCGACCCCAAGTGGCCGATGAGGGATCGCCTGATCCTCTCGAAGGGCCACGCGGCGCCTGCGCTCTACGCGGCCTTCAAGCAGGTGGGATGGGTGGCCGAGGAGGAGCTTCCCACGCTCCGCCACCTCGGGAGCCGCCTCGCCGGACACCCCGATTCGCGCCTGATCCCGGGCGTGGAGGTGTGCTCGGGCTCGCTCGGGCAAGGCCTCGCCATCTCGATCGGCATCGCCATCGGCCTGAAGATCGACCAGGAGCGCCACGGCGGAGGCCTCCCCCACGTGTGGTGCATCGTCGGCGACGGCGAGATGCAAGAGGGCTCGAACTGGGAATCCCTCATGTTCGGCGCCCACCGCAAGCTCGAGAACGTCACCCTCATCGTGGACCTGAACGATCTCCAGATCGACGGCCACGTGAGCGAGGTGAACTCGCTCGGCGACATCGACGCGAAGCTCGGGGCCTTCGGCTGGGACGTGCGCCACATCGACGGCCACGACCTCGACGCACTCGTGGACGCGTTCTCCTGGGCGCGCGGCCACACGGGCGGCCCCAGCGCCATAGTGTGCGACACGGTGAAGGGCAAGGGCGTCTCCTTCATGGAGGACGCGGTGAACTGGCATGGCGTCGCGCCCAAGAAAGACGAAGCCGAGCGCGCGCTCGCGGAACTCGACGCCGCGCGCAAGACCATCGAAAGCGAGGCCTGAGCCATGGCAGATCGAGCGACCCGCGCGGCCTTCGGCCCCACACTCATCGAGCTCGTCAAAGAGGGAATGGACATCATGGCGGTTGACGCCGACCTCGCCGGCTCCACCACCACCGGCCAGCTCGGCGCCTACGACCCGTCCCGCCTCGTGGACGTGGGCATCGCCGAGCAGGACATGGTGGGCATCGCGGCGGGGCTCGCGCTCACCGGCCGCGTGGTGTTCACCGGCTCCTTCGCGGCCTTCGGCACGGGCCGCTGCCTCGACCAGATCCGCAACACCGTATGCGACACCAACCTCAACGTGAAGATCTGCCCCACGCACTCCGGCGTGACGGTGGGCGAGGACGGTGCCACGCACCAGGCGCTCGAGGACATCGCGCTCATGCGCACGCTGCCCAACATGCGCGTGCTCGTGCCGGCCGACTACTACGCGGCCGCCGCGGCCGTGCGCCTCGCCGCCAAGACGGACGGCCCGCTCTACGTGCGCATGGGGCGCTTCCCCGTACCCGAGGTCTACGACGAGACCTTCACCGGCGGCTTGCCCTTCGCGAGCGTGGTGCGTGAGGGGACGGACCTCACGATCCTCGCCTGCGGGCTCGAGGTGTCCATGGCCATGAAGGCTGCGGATTCGCTCGCCGCGCAGGGCATTTCCGCCGAGATCATCGACGTCTTCTCCGTGAAGCCGCTCGATGAGGACGTGATCCTCGCCTCCGCCGCGAAGACCGGCCGCGTGCTCACCTGCGAGGAGCACAGCGTCTTGGGCGGCATGGGCTCGGCGGTGGCGGAGCTCCTCGCCGAGAAGCTCCCGACCCCGATGGAGTTCGTGGGCATGCGCGGCTTCGGCACGAGCGCCCCAGGCGACGTGCTGCTCAAGCACTATGGCCTTGACGAAGTGGGCGTGGAGGCCGCCGCGAAGGCGCTCCTCGCTCGCTAGTCCCCCTACGTACCGCAAAGTCCTGCGGAGCGGGCGTGGCCGCCACGGCGCGCCCGCTCCGCTTTTCGGCGCATGCTCCGCTATCCTTGTGGCCCGTGGGCACTGGCGCGGAGCGATTGAGGGGAGGCGCCATGGCCTCGGCGTTTTTCTTTGACGTAGACGGCACGCTCATCTACCACGACATCGAGCATCACGGCACGAAGGTGGGCGATGAGATCTCGACGCTTCCCACCGAGCGCGTGCAGGACGCCATCCGCGAGCTCGTGGCGAGGGGCCACCACGCCTTCCTCGCCACGGGGCGCGGCAAGCACTCCATCGAGCAGGACATCCTCGACCTCGGCTTCGAGGGCGTCATCTCCATGAACGGCGCGAAGGCGCAGATCGGCGATCGCGTGCTCCTCGACACCCGCCTCGCCCCGAAGCAGGTGGAGGACCTCGCGAACGAGGTGGAGCGCCTGGGCATCGCCGCGGCCTTCGAGGGTCCCGATGAATCGATCCTCTTCCTTCCGCGCACGCTTCCCGCAGGCTTCGAGAATCCCTTCTACGAGAGCCCCATCGCCCGCGACTTCGCCGAGCTTCGCGCCCTCGCGCCGGATCTCAACTTCACGAAGATCATCACGATGCACAAGCAGAGCGACATCTACCGCAAGAGCCGCTACCTCATGGACAACTACACGCTGCTCGACAGCGGCTTCGTGTTCCACGAGTTCGTGCTGCCGGGGGTGGACAAGGGCGTGGCCCTGCGCGCGATCGTGGACGCGCTTCCCGAGAAGCCGGACGCCGTCTACGCCTTCGGCGATTCCGAGAACGACCTCGGCATGATCAAGGCCGCGGACGTCGGCGTGGTCATGGGCGGAGCGCCTGGCTACATGAAGGAAGCCGCCGACCTCGTCTGCGAGGGTGCGGACGCGAACGGCGTGGCCTTGGAGCTCGAGCGTCTCGGCTTCATCGGCGCCGCCGCACGCGAGGAGTAGGCCATGTACGAGCTCAGGCAGGTGGGCGCGCACTGCTACTACGTCGATTGTCCCGCGAAGGTCGGCATCGTGGAGACGGGCGAGGGCGAAGTCTGCCTCATCGACGGCGGGAGCGACAAGGACGCCGGGCGCCGCGTGAGGAAGATCCTCGACGAACGTGGCTGGCGCCTCCGCGCGATCTACAACACCCACTCCCATGCGGACCACATCGGGGGCAATCGCTACCTCCAGGGCCAGACGGGCTGCCGCATCTTTGCGCCCGACGTGGAAGCCGCGTTCGCGCGCCACCCGCTCCTCGAGCCGGCGCTCGTCTTCGGCGGCTATCCCCCGAAGGATCTCCGCCATAAGTTCCTGATGGCCCAGGCAAGCGATGCGGAGCCCCTCACGTCCGAGGCGCTCCCCGAGGGCTGGGAGTGCGTGGAGCTCCCCGGCCATTACGTCTCGATGGTGGGCTTTCGCACGCCGGATGACGTGGTCTACCTCGCCGATTGCCTTTCAAGCGAACGCACGCTCGAGAAGTACGGCCTCTCCTACCTCTTCGACGTGGGCGCCTTCCTCGAGACGCTCGAGCGCGTGCGCGGCATGCACGCGGCGATGTTCGTGCCCGCCCACGCCGACGCCACCGAAGACATCGCGCCCCTCGCGGAGGCGAACATCGCGAAGGTGCGCGAGGTCGCCGAGCGCATCGTCGAGATCTGCCTTGAGCCGAAGGCAACGGACGAGCTGGTGAGCTCCGTCTTCGGCGTCTATGGCCTTCGCATGAGCTTCGAGCAGTACGCGCTCATCTCGAGCACGGTGCGCTCCTACCTCGCCTATCTCCGCGATTTGGGCCGCATCGACGTCATCATCGAGCCCACGCGCCTCCTCTGGCACGCGAAATCGGCATGAAAAAAGCCGGCGCGCGGCCGGCTTCTTCATCCAAGTGTCTCCGGCGAACCGGCGACGTCCTACTCTCCCACGGCCTGACGCCGCAGTACCATCGGCGCTCGGGGGCTTAACTTCCGGGTTCGGCATGGGTCCGGGTGTGTCCCCCCTGCCATAATCGCCGGTTCGCCCGAGACACTCAGTGGGCTCAAAGCTCGCCCATGTACCCTGAGGGCTGCACAGCGCGCCGGATTCTTCGTCGCCAAAAGCGTGATCGCTCATCTATCACCTTCATCCCAGAGGAAAAGGTAAGAGCTCGGCCTATTAGTACTGCTCGGCTAAGCGTGTTGCCACGTGTACACCTGCAGCCTATCAACCTCGTCGTCTACGAGGGGCCTTACCGAAAGGAGAACTCATCTTGGGACCCGCTTCCCGC
>CANPVI010000016.1 GCA_947581665.1 uncultured Atopobiaceae bacterium
GATGGCGTCGAGCTTCAAGCGCACGGCGGCTGCCCGCACTGGGCATCGTCTCGGTGAGATCCGCCCATTCATGTCATCGAGAATACCTTGGAGAGAGTCCAAGTAATCATGAAGATCGTCGAAGACGATAGTGGCGATGCGCTCCCAGTCAATGCCGATGTAGTCATGCACGAGTCTATGGCGCAATCCCGCGACTTGTTCCCAGGGGATGGCGGGGTAGCGCTCAACAAGCTCGTGCGATATGCGATTCGTGTCCTCTCCGATGAGGATGAGCGGGGTACTCACAAGCCATTGCGTAGTTCGGTTTTCCAGAATGTCTTCGCGTGAGATCCCATGGGTGTGGATGAGCTCTTCAAGCTCGATGCCAACCGAGATTATGTGGTCTACGCGCTCGAGGTCATTCATCAAAGAGCCACCAGATCCTGAAGGACGCTTTCCTTGAAGGCGCCGTCTTTCAGCTCGGAGATCTCGTATACGTCGACATCTTTTCCCGAGGCTTTGTGGAGGCCTTCCGCGACACCGAACACATCCCAAGCGGTTGCGTCATCGCCTTCGAAGACGATGACGTCGATATCCGAGCGCGTAGTCGCCTCACCTCGTGCATAGGAGCCAAAAAGTCCAGCTGAAGCCATGTGGTAGCGCTCAAGGAGCGGTCGAAGCATCATCCTGATCTCGTCTATCGTGTAGATCTTCTCGCTCATGCACTTCCTCGCCTCGAGAATGCGCGACACTCGCAATTCTATCTCGAAACGCTCGAATGCCCGCTGCCTACGGCGATCGGTGCTCTGCTCGCGCAGGAGGCACAACGGGCCTGAGACTTCCCGGGCCCCCTCGCTCGCGCGGCCACGTGGACGAGGGCATGGAACCGACTCGTTTGCGAGAATTGCGTTATCGCTGCTGAACGAGCTCGGCGGGGGAGAGCACGGGGACTGGCGAATCCCTGAACCCGGTTGCGTCGCGGGTGACGATGGCGTCGAGCTTCAACCGCTCGGCGGCGGCCATGAGCAGGCCGTCTTCGAAATCGGCGTAGTCCCTCGCCAGGGAGACGTCGACATCGGAGGCAGCCGCGTCCACCACGACCACGAGTCGCAAGAGCTTGCGGAGCAGCTGCGATGCCTCCTCCTTGGAATGGAGGGACGAACTCATGAGGTAGTGGATATCCGAGACCTGCTTCACCGTGACGACGAGCAAGACGACATCGCGAATCGCCGTCTCGAAGATGGCCAGCGCGTCGTCGAGGAATGGCTCGCGCAATTGCAGAAGATCCACCACGACGTTGGAATCGACGAGGAGCTTCCGCGACTTCCTCGAGTGGGGCCTCACAGGCTCGCAGCGCGCTTGGCCTTGGCATCCTCGATGGTCATCGTGGTGTCGAGGCATCCCACGAGCTCGTCTCGGAGCAAGCGGCGCTCATCTACGGCGGCTGTCAGACGCGCGATGACGTGCCCGCCCTGAGCGATGAGCACATCCTCCTCGCTCACTTTCTCGAGGTAGCGGTCCAAATTCTTCCTGAGCTCCGTCACCGTGACGTCCATGATCGAAGCGCTCCCATCAACCGTGTGCAGCATGCGATTCCTCTAGACGATAGTACGAGCGACGTCATCTGGTGCGCCCGCCGTACGCGTCCTCCCAGCTGCGGGTTTGCGTCTTGCATCGATATGTTGGCATGACTAAAGTCTACGTAATGCTTCTAGGAGCAGGTCACCGCAACCGCAAGGAAGAGCACTGCCATGAATGAGGCCTTGTCTACTCTCGGCTGCGTGAGCAGCCGTTTTGTGGCGGGGGGGGGGCACTCACCAGCCCTTTCCAGCCTGATCGACCGTAAAACCGGCAC
Source organism: uncultured Atopobiaceae bacterium (assembly GCA_947581665.1). Lineage (GTDB taxonomy): Bacteria > Actinomycetota > Coriobacteriia > Coriobacteriales > Atopobiaceae > CANRLS01. Next base: position 1,835 of record CANPVI010000016.1, read on the forward strand.
CGCGCGATGCCGCGCCTCCAGCGAGGTGGCGGCATGGTAGACAAGCTCAAGCACGGCCTCAGCGCCGCCTGGCTCAAGCACAAGGCGCTCACCCTCGTCATCGCCATCGCAACCGCCATCGCCGCCCTCGGCGGCTCGCTTGCCGTGGTGACTGCGGCTCTCGCGGACGAACCCTCGACTACTGTCTATTGGGCGCTGTACGAGATAACCGATACGGCAAAAACGCCTGGTTACACCGGGAGCGAAGACCCGCTTGTCCTGGTCTTCGGCAACAACGCATTGGGCACGACCTACACCAGCGCCAAGTACGGAGGGGAACTCAATCAGCCGACGCCGACTAATGACAAAGCCGTCAGCGGCACATGGGATACGACGGCAACTTTCAATGTCGACCGGTTCCACCCCGACTGGTATGACTACAGGGAGCGCGTTTACGCGATCAAAACCGATGGCTTTACGTATACGCCAGGTCCTGGCATTGGTGCCGGGAAGGCAACCATTTCGATCGGTTCCTCTAGCAGTCCAGGCCGTCTGGATTACGTTTTCTTGAAGCACAACAATCTGAGGGACATATCCGGGCTTGCGGCATGGGACGTTTCCCACGTCCAAGAGATGAGAGGCACGTTCAGCACCTGCTCGTCTTTGATGAACTTGGCTCCAATAGCAAATTGGGACGTATCTGCAGCAAAGTATGCGACGTACCTGTTCGGTTCGTGCTCATCGCTCAGCGACCTCACGAGCTTGAGCGGATGGCAATTCAAATCGCTCACCTCTACGGAAAGAATGTTTTATCGATGCACTTCGCTCACGTCGCTCGACGGGCTGCAAAACTGGCTTAAGGCGTCCGGCAACATTGTGAAACTGGATAGGATGTTCCAAGATTGTGCCGGACTTAGCGATGTGTCTGCAATCTCTGAGTGGAATGTAGGGGGGATCACATCGCTCCAAAGGATGTTTTACGGATGCAAATCCCTCAAGACGGTTAATTTCTGGGACTGGCAACCGGCGGGCACTTGCAACCTCACAAGCATGTTCAACGGATGCACAAGCCTCGAAACAATTTATTGCAAAGAATCCTGGACATCGGGCGCATCGGGTAATCGATGCTTCGCATCTTGCACGAAGCTCACATCCCAATCGAGCGGGCAATGCTACGACGCATCGAAGCAGGGCGGCGACATGTGCAACCCCGATACTGGGTACTTCACCGGTGCAGTGGGCGTGCAGCCGCTCGAGCGCACCTACAACGGGAGCGAGCAGCTCTGCGTCCCCAGCTGGTCGTATAGCCTAAAGGGTGCGTACTCCGACACCAACTCAACCAAGCCCGAAGGATCGACGACGTTCTACAAGATATCCGAAGACACCGTTGAGCCTTCCACGACTGGAGCCCTGGGCTCATCCTGCACCCTGGGGAAGAAAGAGGGCACAAAGACCGCCAACGGGGCCGCGTACGCGACCCATGCAGGGGATTACACCGTCAACGCGAGCATCAACTTCGGCGACGATGGTGTCCCGACTGACTTTCAAGGCCTTATTGGCTTCGTGGTGAGGGATACGTCGGGCAATAAGACGACCGAGGAATCCGATCCACAACAAACTAAAGGCCAAGACTTCGAAGTCCCCTTCACCATCGCAAAGGCCGATTCAACGATCAAGGTCCTGAACGAGGACGGCAGCGAGTTCTCTGACGGCACCTTTGCCCTCAAGGAAGGAGCTTCGAAGAAGTTCAAACTCCAGGTGACCTATGAGAACGCAGACGGCGAAGATGCGCCCTATAAGACGCTGTTGACGGACTCCTTCTCGGCATCCGGCACGAAACTCAGTGCGACGTTCGATGCTGTGCCGGGGGATTCCAGCTCCATCTACATGACCGTGACGGCGGAGGATGGAGCGAGCGAGGGAAACCTGACCATCAACTTCAACGGCAACGACGACCTCAAGGGAAGTAACAAGTCTCTGACGACCAGCATCACGTCTGCGACTATCTACGACTGGGCCGTGTACGAGATCAAGAGTGGCGCTGCGTCGTTAAGCGGCGCAGGAAGTCCCTATTTGCTCGTGTTCAGCGCAGGGGGGCCGACGGGGGATGACTACAAGAGCGTCAACAAGTACGAGATAGGAACGAAGATCGCCAGCGGCACGTGGGATACCACTGTGCAGGCTGAAGGTATTGGTAAGGTGCCGTGGAAGGATTACTCAGCTCGCATTTTCGCAATCGAAACCAGTGGTTACAATCCCTCCGCGTCATCGGACGCAAAGCTGCTGAAGGTCGGTTCGGACACTCAGCCCGGCTATGCGGATTACCTCTTCGCCAAGTGTGAGCAACTTCGAGATGCCTCTGGTCTCGCGTGCTGGGATATGTCCGATGTCGTCAATGCGAGGTACTGCTTTTTCAACTGCAAGGTGCTTCAGGACATCGAACCGATCGGCTCCTGGTTCAGTGGCGAGAACAAACTCACGAATATGAGCAACCTTTTCTACGGCTGCTCAAAGCTCAAGAACTGCGAGCCCATGAGTGCGTGGAACGTGTCTCAAGTCAACAACATGGAGAGCGCGTTTCAAGTCTGCACGAGCCTTGAATACCTGAACATATGGGATTGGAAGCCGGCCGCCGATGCGAACGTGACAAAAACGTTCAACGGCTGCACAAATCTCAAGACGATCTACTGCGAGAACGGATGGGATGCCCAGAGCAGCGTAAACACCTTCGCCAATAGCACGATGCTAAGCTCGCAATCGAGCGGCATCGTCTACAGCAGTCCGTACGATGGCTCCCTGTGCAACCCCGAGACGGGGTACTTCACGAATGCCATTCGCGTGCAGCCCTTCGAGCGCACGTATAACGGCTCCGAGCAGGTGTGCGTGCCGAGCTGGTCGTGGAACGAGAAGGGCCTGAACAAGAACGAGAGCGCCCCGTTGCCTGCCGGCGCGACCAAGTTCTACACGCTCGAAGACCCCGTCGCCCTCGGCTCCGAGAATCCCGGGCAGTCGGACGGAGCGGAGTGTAAGGACGAGAAGGCCTACGCCACGCACGCGGGCAACTACACGGTGAAGGCCAAGATCAACTTCAACAATACCAACGGCGTGCCGACCGCCCTCAAGGGCAAGATCGGCTTCGTGGGCCAGAGCGTGGCGAACTCCGAATGTACCGTGCCGTTCTCGATCACGCAGGCTAGGCCCACCATCAAGGTGACGTGCGACGGCACGGACATCGCAAGCTCCGGCCTGGCGCTCGACAAAGGGGTTTCCAAGACCATCCAAGTTACGGTGACCTACGCAGGCGCCAGCGGCGAGGCGAAGATCGATCCGCTCACAACCGCGGACTTCACCGTCACCCCAGATTCGGGCTTGGACGTGACTGAGCAAAGTGCGTCGGGGGAGACCTATTCGTTCAGCGTAACCGCCAAAAGCAACGGGGCGCACACCCTCACCGTCAAGTTCAACGATAGGGATACAAACAAGGACTTCGAGACCGCCGAATGGTCGACGACCATTTCGGTCACGACGGCCATTGACGTTCCCGAAGCCCTTGATCCGGTCTACAACGGCAAGAAGCAGACGGGCGTTGCGGCAGGCGAGGGATACTCCCTTAGCAACGTAAGGCTAGATTTGGGCAGTGGGCGCGATAACACGCGCGGCATCGACGAGTCTGGCAATGCCTACGCGACGACGGCCGGCGGATACAAGGTGACGGCGAAGCTCCAGTCTGGATACAAGTGGAGCGATGGCTATGCCAACGATACGCGCGTCATCGATTTCTCCATCAAGAAGGCCAATGCGAAGATCGAGGTAACGAGCCCCGCCGGTGGCGGTGCGCTCACGCTCTACGTGGGCGATGCGACTGGCAAGGATCTCGCCTTCAAGGTGACGTTTAAGGATGGCACGTCACTACCCGATGAGGTGAGAGACGAGGACGGTCCGCGTGTCTACAGCGTCACCGGCGTTGCGCAGGTTGGCAGGCTTGAAAAGAGCTCTGACGGCAACTACGCGACGAAGGTTACGCCACAGGCGAAGGGCGCGGGAACTCTAGGCATAGAATTCGGCAATAGTGCTCGGGCGAAGGGGGACTTCGATCTCTCGACAGAGCACCCGAATGTCGTCGTGAAGGACGTGTGGGCGAAGAGTCCCGCTGGCTCGACGTATAACGGTGCGGAGCAAACCTTTGCTTGCGTGCCGAGCGGCTATGACGCGGACGAGGTCGAGCTTTCCAACCTCTCGCGCGAGGGCGGCGACCTGAAGGGCGCCACGATCGAAGGTACGACGGTGAAGGCCACGCACGCGGGCACGTACACCGTCACGGCAAAGCTCAAGAACGCCGCGTCCGGTGCCTGCTGGCACGATGGCACGACCGGCGACAAGACCCTCACCTTCACCATCGCGCAGGCGAAGGCGGCGCTGGATCGCCTCACTGACTTAATACTCGAGGCTGGATCGTCCTACTCGCGAGGTGTCGGGATCAGCTTGACACCTACGCAACGTGTTACTGCTAGGTTCAAAGACGGCGATGTGAAGGCGGTGGAAGTCAAAGACGGCAAGGTTGTCGAAGATAGCAATCTTGGGCTTACCCTCAACTATCGCTCCAGCTCTAACGGTTTCAGTTTCATAACGCAGCCGAAGTGGGGAGAGCAACCGACAAACAACCCGGCGACGGTACAAGTCTCGTTTGAAGGCAACGATGATATCGAGCCTGCGGAACCTCAAACATTCCAAGTAACCGTCAAGACGCACGGCGTGACATATAACGCAAATGACGGTACTAGGAAAGATGCCGAAAGCCTCGTCGACAGCACGCGCTATGTGAGGGGCGAAACCGTCACGCTGCTTGCAAAAGAACAGGTGGACGCTGCGCTCACCGGGCCCAAGTCTGGCGATCTCTCCACCGTGTTCCTCGGGTGGACGAAGGAAACGAGCCCGGCGATCGTGACGAAGGCGGGGCCGAAGCCAAAGCTCGAGAACGCGAAGCTCACGATGAATGATGAGGACGTCACCCTTTACGCCGTCTGGGGCACCGACACAGATGGCGACGGCACGGCCGACGTCGACGAAAGGGACAAGTACACCCTCACGTACGACGCGAACGGCGGCAGCAATCCGCCTTCGAGGGTCGAGGGACTGCTCAACAAGGAGAAGGTCGTCCTCACCTCCGAAGGCCCGACCGGCAAGCCCTCGCCTGATGGCGAGCATGCCGGCGCGGACATCCTCTTCGTCGGCTGGAATGCCACGAAGGCATCGAAGGTCTACGACAAGAACGACAGTAAAGCCACAGTAGAGAAGGGCCTGCTCAAAGGCGGTTCGACCTACGAAATGCCGGATCAGAACGTGACGCTCTATGCCACTTGGGCCTACGACGAGAACAAGAACGGCACGCCGGACTACGGCGAGGACAAGGTCCATCTCCAGTATAAATACGGTACCGTGAGCAGGCCTAATAGCTTGCAGGATCAGTACTACTTGTACTCGACGGACTCGGTGCCGAACATCGTTGAGCTCTGGAAGGACCCCCACGCAGGCACTGCGGCAGCATGGCACAAGGGCGAGGGGAGCGGCCGCGCGGTCTTCTTGGGCTGGTCGGAGTCGGGCAACGGCACGGAGGTCTATCAGGAAAAACCAGATGACGGCATTATCGTCACCAAAGTGACGATGCCCAAGGCGGGTCCGTCGAAGACCGTCTACGCCGTGTGGGCAGCGGATAAGAACGCCAACGGCAAGCCCGACTACGACGATCCTTGGATCACGATGACGTTCGACGCGAACAAGGCCGAGAGCCCGTCGAAGCTCGCGGCCACGACGGGGCTCGAAGCGGTGCCCGGTATCGACAACCAGTTCAAGGCGCTCGACGGCACCTCGGTCACGTTGCCCACGCCCAATCCCACGTGGAAGCGCGCGGCCGATGACAATGGCCACGCGCCGACCTTCGCCGGCTGGAGCACGACGAAGCAGGAAGGCGTCTTCGACCAGGACGGCAAGAGCGGCGACGTAGCCATCCGAAGCGTCCTGGTGGGTCTCAATGAATTCGGCCACTACGAGGTGAGCGAGTCCGGATCCGGCGTGGAGCGCAATGCCGTGACCTTCTATGCCGTCTACGCGGCGGACTACAACGGCAACGACAAGCCGGACTATTCCGAGGCGAAGGATGCGGCCGTCGAGTACTACCCGAACGGCGGCACCAGCACGACTCCCGGCAGCACGTATAACGACGATAACCCGTTCTACAAGGACGGGAACCACGTGGCGGGGGAAACGAACGTCAAGCTCCTCGACACCGACGATTCCCTGCTGAAGATCGAGAAGGCCGGTGCCGTGCTCATCGGTTGGTCTGCGGAGGCGCAGAAACAGGTCGATTCCGACGGTACGTTTGATGACAATCTGCTGCTCAAGAGAGTGAACATCCCCGCGAGCGCGAACGCCAAGGTCTACGCCGTGTGGGCCGCCGACAGGAACGGCGACAAGATCCCCGACTGGAAGCAGGACAAGTACACCATCACGTACGACGTGAACGGCGGCACCGAGAACACGGTACCCATCGACGACGGCAAGCACCTCGTGGGCGAGACGGTAGCGCTCGACACCGCCACCAAGCCCACGCATGACGCTCTCGGCAATGGCGCAAGAGTCCTCTTCATGGGCTGGACCGACGCGGCGAACAGCCAGAAGGTCTACACGTACGAGGATCGGAATGACAAGCCGAAGGCCATAACCGAGCTCACCATCAGCGCCGAGGAAGACAACAACAAGGTCTACGCCATCTGGGCAGCGGACGAGAACGGCAACGACACGCCAGACTACAACGAAACCAAGCACAAGCTCAGCTACGTGGATTGGAACGGCGGAAACTTCAGCGGTAGCCAGCCGGACACGCTGAAGAGTGCCAACAACCAGCAGCACCTCCCGGGCACGATCACCCTCTGGAAGGCCTCCAATCAATCCGACGGCTACCAGTGGAAAAACACGTCCGCGCACAAGGTGTGGGTAGGCTGGTCCACGAACTCCGTGTCCAAGGCGTCCTTCAGCATCGAGGAAAAGAGCGAGGCTGAGGCCCTGATCACACCGACCGTCACGATCGACGGCGAGGACGTGAAGGTCTACGCCGTGTGGGCCGACGACAAGAACAACAACGGCACGCCGGACTACGACGAGAAAGGCGAACTCGTCACCATCACGTTCAAGATCAATGGCGGTCAGAAGGGCACCTGGGGCTGGGACGACGGTCACACCGAGCAGAAGCTCCCCGGCGAGGTGCTCGACCTCCCCGAGTACAGCGCAACTCAAGCCGCTGGCAAGCTCCCCTGGACGAAGACATGGAACATCCGCGAGGGCGAACCCGCGCAGTACCCCGCCATCCTCGCGGGCTGGAGCAAGGAAGCAATCGACGACGTCATCCTCGAGGATGACAGGAATACCGATCCCGCCGGTGCTAACCTCCACGAGAAGCTCGTGGGCCAGGACGGCGAGGTGTTCAAGGTCGAAGCTCCCGACGATGGATCAAAGGCGCTCGATCTCTATGCGGTCTATGCGGCCGACGAGAACAACAACGGCGCCCCCGACTACCTCGACACCGCGATGCATGTGGAGTACTACGCGAACGGCGGGTCCGTGAGGGTCGATTCGGGTCTTGGCGAGGCCAATGAGAGCGGGCTCTTCTACACCTGCAAGCACCACCACGTGGCCAACGAAGTGCAGGTGAAGCTCTACACCGTCGCGCGAGGCCGCGAGGTGCTCGAGCGCGAGAACGCCGTGCTCATCGGCTGGTACTACGACCCCGTGAGTATGGAAGCCGGACCGGCGCTCGTGACGAGCAAGGATCAGCTCGACACCGTCCAGGCTCACATGGTCGACGCGGACACGAACGAGATCCAAATGCCCTCCTCGGGCAACGCGAAGGTCTACGCCGTCTGGGCCGAGGACACGAACGGCAACTCGACGCCGGACTACGGGGAGACGCCGCACACGCTCAGCTACGACGTGAACGGCGCATCGAACACGCCGTCGACGCTCGCCGACGTGGACAACAAGCCGTACCTGCAGGACATCGTGGTACCGCTCTGGAAGCAGGGCACAGGCGACCAGAAGCTCACGAGCGCCGGAGCCACATTCCTCGGTTGGTCGAGGAACGCGTACCCGATCTTCACCTCCGAGCCCGCCCCCGGCACGATCCTCGGCGAGACGGTCACGATGCCGGACGAGGATCTTACGGTTCACGCCGTCTGGGCGAAGGACGCGAACGGCAACGACACGCCGGACTACTCCGAGAATAAGATCACCCTCCACTACGACTTCAATGGCGGGTCGCAGCCGGGTGGCTTGCAGCAGGATCAGCCGCATCTTCCGTCGACGGAAGCCGTGACGGTCACGGTCGATCTTTGGAGCGACACGAAGGCCAACACCAAAGACGCGTGGCACAAGGGCGAGGGTTCCGAGCGCGCAGTCTTCGTAGGTTGGACACAGAGCGAAGGCAATGCCAAAAAGATTTGGAGCGTAGACCCCTTCGCGGAGACTACGACTGACCGCATCGGCAAGGTCGAGAAACTCACGATGCCGAAGACCAACACGGCGGAGACCGTAAGCGTGCAAGCGGTCTGGGCCGCGGACGCGAACGGCAACGGCGTCCCCGACTATAAGGACACGTGGTACACGCTCGCGTACGACCGCAACGGCGCGACGGAAGGTCAGGAGTCCTTCGACTCGACGCGCGTGCTCGAAGGCACGACGGTCGAGCTCGTCACGCCTGCGCCCACGCTCAAGCGCACCTCCGACGGAGAGGACCATAGCGCCGTCTTCGCGGGCTGGAGCCTCACGAAGTACGCGCAGGACTTCGGTCAAGACGGCATCTACGAAGGCTCCGGCTCATACAACATCACGAGCGTGCTCGTCGCGAGCCCGTACGAGATCACCTCGGCGGCTGCGAAGGGCGGCGAGACCATCACGCTCTACGCCGTCTACGCCGAGGACAAGAACAACGACAACAAGCCGGACTACCTCGAGACCGAGCTCCACGTGGCGTACAACTCCAACGGCGGCACGATCACGCGCGGCGGGGGAGACCCCTTCTACACTTGCCCCGATCACCATGTGGCCGGCGAGACGAACGTGCACCTGCTCCCCGTGAGCACCGGCAAGAGCTACGTGTCGCGCGTGGGCGCCGTGCTCATCGGCTGGATGAGGAGCGCGGACTCCGCCCTCATCGATTCCGAGAATGCCGCGCGCGAGAAGGTCATCGGCTACGAAGTCGGCACGCCAGTGCTCGACAAGATCCCGGAAGACCAAGAGGGGAACGTGCAGGTCTACGCCGCCTGGGCGGTCGATGCGAATGGCGACGGCACGCCGGACTACAAGCCAGACCAGAAGTTGACCCTCACCTACCACCTGAACACGAGCCTCGGCGCGGCGGAGGCGGACACGACGCTGCCCGCCGACATCGACAGCGTCTCCATCAACGACCAGACCATCACGGGCGATCCGGTGCCTCCGGAGGCCTATCCCGAAGGCTCGGCCATCGTGGGAGATCTGCTCATCCACACCAGCCACACCCTCGTGGATCCCGCCACGAGGGCGCGCGTCGACTACGCGGGCGACGAACCGGTGGAGACCTACGTCTTCGTCGGCTGGTCCAACAGCCTGCACGGCGTCGTGGAGACCGAAGCCAACCTCGCGAACTGGAAGCTCGCGAGCCCCACCCTTACCATCACCGAAGACGTGGACGTCTACGCACTCTGGGCCTACGACGAGAACGCGAACGGCACGCCCGACTACTCGGAGTCGCTCACGCTCTCCTACGACGGCAACCCGCCTGCGGATCGCGCGGTCAGCGGCGTGCCCGCAGCGCAGGAGCTCGCCGGCGGCGCCCGCACGCTCACGGTGAGCAGCGACAAGCCCACGGTCGAGCCCGCAGAGGGCAAGCCTGCGGTACTCTTCCTCGGCTGGTCGTGGACGACTGACACGACGCTCTACACGATGTGGGACACCGAGCCCGAGGGTCTCGTGAACCCCGGCGCCACGCTCACCGCGAGGGAAATCGCCGCGGGTGGTGGCACCCTCCACGCCGTCTGGGGCGTCGACGAGGACGACGACGACACACCCGACGTGCGCGAGCATCGCTACCTCCTCACCTACAACCCCGGCAAGGGCAAGGGCAGCGCGAAGAGCGAGGAAGACATTGCTGGCTCGCGCGTGCAGCTGAAGGATCCGAGCACGCTCGGGATCGGCGCGCCCGAAAGCGACACTGGCGCGGCGGTCCTCTTCCTCGGCTGGTCCGAGGACGGTAACTTCGGCGCCGGCGGGCCCTACGGCATCCTCTCCAAGAGCGTGTCGAGCGAGGACGCGGCGCTCTTCGAGAGCCGCCTACACGTGGCGGACTCCATCATCAGCATGCCCGAGAACGACGTGACGCTCTACGCCGCATGGGGCTACGACGAGGACGGCGACGGCACGCCCGACTACAACCAGAGCCGCGCTCACCTCACGTACTCCTACCCCGGCATGCCCGCGCCAAAGAACCCGCCGCGCGAGCCCGACGGCGGCTTCCTCGCGGGGCCGAAGTCCGTAGCCAAGCTCTGGTCGATTGCCGAGGACAACGAGGGCGCGCCCTGGACGGGAGAGATGGCCGACGGGACGAAGGTCGTGTTCGTGGGCTGGACGCTCGATCCGGATGAGGCGGGCGACGTCCTCGACGAGACGGTGGACGCGGAACACCTGCCCGCGACGCTCGTCACCGAGATCAACCCGATCAAGAAGGACGTGACCGTCCACGCCGTCTGGGCGAAGGACCTGAACGGCAACGGCGTGCCGGATTACAGTGAGAAGGACGTGACGCTCAACTACTATGCGAGCTACGACGCCGACGCCGCGCCCGTGCAAACCGTGAGCGGCCTCGTGCGCGGCTACCCGCACATCCTCGCCAAGGGCGTGGACGGCGCGGGCTATCCGCTCACGAAGTCCTACACCCTCATGGTCGACGGCTCGTCCGTGCAAAAGAGCGCCATCTTCGCCGGCTGGAGCGACATCAACCCCGCCGAGGGCGACTACGAGAACGAGCTCAACCAGCAGGGCATCATCCTCTCCGAGGACCACGGCACGTACGGCGAGCTGAGCACGACTCTCGTAGGCCAGAGCAGCGGCTACTACACCATCCCGCTCGACCTCGAAGGCAACGAGGTGAAGCTCTACGCCGTCTACGCGCAGGACGAGCACACGCCCGGCGAGTCCGGCGGCGGCACGGATGACGGTGATGGCATCCCCGACTTCCGCCAGCACGGCCAGCACGTGGTCTACTACGCGGACGGCGGCGTGGCCGTGGACGACAACACGAGGATCGCGGACGACGGCAGCTTCTTCACCTGCGGCGATTACCATTCGCCCGGCGGTGTCGCGAACCTCATGAGCGTGGCCGAGGGCGCGACGCACATCAAGCACGTGGCCGCCGCGGGCGCGAGCGAGGGGGAGATCTCCACCCTCGCCCTCGTCGACGATCGCGACGGCGTGCTCCTCGGATGGGGTCCCGCGCAGTATACGGAGTTCGTTAAGGACGAAACCGAGCTCGCGCGCCTTGCCTATGCGGATAACCAGATCAAGAACTTCAAGAGCGACGGCAACGAGCGCGCCTACGCGCTTTGGGGCGCCGACGCGAACGGCAACGGCGTCTGGGATGCGCTCGAGGGCGAGGTGACCGTCGCATATGACCTCAACGGCGGCACCGGCTCCACGGGCACGCCCGCGAACAGCGTCGGCTACGCCGGCACGAACATCACCACCCCCGCGGGCACGTGGAAGCGCGGCGACGCCGTGTTCTACGGCTGGTCCCAAAAGCAGATCGACGGCATCGTGGACCAGAACGGCGGCTACGTCTCCGACGGCCAGACCTTCCTCATCGACCCCGGCGAGGTGACGCGCGGCGGCTACCTGTTCACCATCCCCAAGGACGCCTCCGGCACCCTCACGCTCTACGCGGTCTACGGCGTGGACCAGGACGGCAACGGCACGCCCGACTACTGGGAGAGGGAGAAGGGCGAGGAGGTCGTCTACCACGCGAACGGGGGCAACTCCACGGCGCTCGGCGGCTTCAGCGAGGTTGGCGGCGAGTTCGTCTACCGCTGCGGCCACCACCACATGCCGGGCGAGCGCAACGTGGAGCTCCTGAGCGTGAGCCAGCCGCCGGCATCCGAGCTCAAGCGGAAGAACTGCGTGCTCATCGGCTGGTCGCGCACGGCTGCGCCGGAGCCCTGCAAGTCCGTCGAGGGCGAGACGAAGGCCGGCCTCATCAAGAGCGAGACCATCACGATGCCGCGCGACCGCGACGCGAACGTCTACGCCGTGTGGGCCGTGGACGAGAACGGCAACCACGTGCCCGACTACCGCGACGCCTTCAACCAGCACGTGGAGTACTACGCCAACGGCGGCGAGCCTGTGGTGGGAAGCGGCGTCACGGTGAGGGAGGACGGCAAGTTCTACGAGTGCCTCGACCACCACACGCCCGGCGAGGAGAACGTGCACCTCATGACGCTTGCCGACGCGAACGCGAAGATCCAGAAGGAGAAGCGCGTGTTGCTCGGCTGGTCGCAGAAGCAGGTGGCCGACGTGTCCTCGCAGGCTGCCGAGGATGCCTCAGGGATCCTCGCGAACGGCCTCTATCCCAAGATGCCCACGGACGGCTCGAATGCCAAGGTCTACGCCGTGTGGGCCGTGGACGACAACGGCAACGGCGTGCCCGACTACCTCGAGCCGCGCGATCCCGGCCCCACGCCGCCGGGGCCGACGGATCCGGATAACCCGACCGATCCGGACAACCCCGACAACCCGGACAACCCCGACAACCCGGACAACCCGGATAACCCGGATAACCCCGATAACCCCGACAATCCGGATAATCCCGACAATCCGGACAACCC
>CANPVI010000017.1 GCA_947581665.1 uncultured Atopobiaceae bacterium
GAGCGAGAAAACTCTTCTCAGCGCTCTTCAGTGTGGTGCTGGTGATTACGCTGGTCCTTCTTGTGCTGCTCCTCTTCTTGAACGCCATCGCCCAGCTCCAGCCCCTGCCCGACGTCTGGGCCATCCCGGGGGAAGGGCTCACCGCCTTCATGGGGTCGTGGGTGGCCATCCTCGTGGGCGCGTTCTGCGTGGCGGCCCCGTTTGCGCTCATCCTCGCCATCAACCATGGGCAGCTTCGCGAAAGCCTGCCCTACCTCGGTGTTTCCCTCGCGGTGGCCGCGGTGCTCCTCATCGTCTTCGGCTTTGCGAGCGGGACGATCTTCTCGTTCCTCTCCTTCGAGTGGCGAGGCGTGCTCGCGGGGAGCATCGGTGCCTTGCATGACTTCACCTTCATGGTGGCCACGCTCCTCGCCGCCGCAGCCGCGATCCTTCTCTGCGTCTACTCCTGCATGGCGGTCGCGAAGGAGGCGCGCGCATGAGCAAGATCCTGAAACGCGTCCTCATCTTCGGCATCATCGCCATCGTCGCGGTCGTCGCCCTCGGCGTGTTCGTCATCATCCCCGTGCTCGCGGGCCCCCAACCCACGCCAGAGGAGAGCGGCACCTCCGTGCTCGATCTCGCCGAGAGCTCAGAACACGTGGATCTGGATCCCGAGAGCGGCATCGTCTACGTGAACGACGAGGTGGTGGTCTTCGCGCGTCCCGCCATCACCCAGGAGCAGATGGAGGCCCTCGCGAAGGAACAGGGCGCCACGCTCGATTCCACCATGGCCGACGACGGGATCTACCGCCTCACGTACCCCGAGCCCATGACGATGGTCGAGCTCGACGAGCGCGTGGAGGCGCTGAAGGCAAGCCCCAACGTGGCAGACGCCACCCTCAACCCCGTCACGTCCTACGCCCCGGACGATGAGGGCGCGACCGACGCCGAGGCGAGCGTCCCCGAGGATCCCATCGCCGGCATGCTCGCCTCCGATGGCTTCACGCAGCGCGAGCCCGTCTATCCGAACGATCCCTGGGCGGGCGATGTGGGCAACGGCAGCACCTGGAACATGCTCGGAGCCTCGGGCTCCAACTGGGGCATGGAGGCCATCAAGGCGCCATCCGCCTGGGGCTACCTCCAAGACGCGCGCGCCACGGCTCCCATCAAAATCGGCCTCATCGACACCTATCCCGAGCTCGACCATCCCGAGCTCGGCTTTGCGGCGGCCGACGTCTTCGTGGTGGACGATTCCACCGGCGCGATCCAGCCCAACCCCGACTACGGCATCCAGGCCGACGACCATGGCACCCACGTGTCCGGCATCATGAACGCCGCGTGGAACAACGAGAGCGGCGTGTCGGGCGTGATGGGCGGCAAGGGCGAGCTCCACTACGCGGCGGTCTTCCGCGACACCGGCACCGGGGCCGCCAGTCGCTACTACGACGGCTACACGTTCCTCGTGGCGCTGAAGACGCTCATCGACCAGGACGTCCAGGCCATCAACATCAGCCTCAACACGAACCGCCTCGTGGGCTTTGCCGCGAGCCACGGCAACGAGAAGGCCCTGAACTACCTCAACGCCCAGGCGGACGTCGCCGAGAAGGGCCTCGCGAGGATCATCGAGCGACGCCAGTTTGCGGGTAAGCCCGACTTCGTGGTGTGCGTGGCTGCGGGCAACAACAACGACACGCCCTACTTCCGCGATCCGAACGCCACGTGGGGCTATCGCACGGCGGACGAGCTGAACAAATTCGAGGAGACCCTCTTCTTCTTCGGCTTCAACCGCGAGGAGGGGGGCGCCGAGGCGCGCTACAACAACTTCCTGAACGCGATCGACGACGAGACCGTGGCGAACCACATCGTGGTCGTGGGCTCCTGCCGCATCGACACCGACGCGTTCTCGCCCTTCTTCACGGCCTACGAGTACTCGAAGTTCTCGAACATCGGCGATCGCGTGGACGTGGTGGCGCCGGGCGAGGACGTCTACAGCCTCGTCGCCGACGACGGCTACGACTACATGAGCGGCACCTCCATGGCCACCCCGCACGTGACGGGCGCGGCGGGCCTCGTGTTCGCGGCGAATCCGTCGCTTTCCGCGGCCGATGTGAAGACGATTCTCACGAACTCGAGCCAAACGCGCTTCTACTTCGAGGACGGCATGGCGCGCCTCCTGAACGCCTACACCTCGACCGTGTTCTCGCTCATGACCGAGGACCACTCGGTGAACTCCGTGGTGAACAACTTCGCGCAAGACGGCCTCGACGTCTGCTTCGTGGTGGATACCACGAACTCCATGGGCGACGACATCCAAAACGCCCGCGAGAACATGACGGAGATCCTCACCTCGCTCGGCGAGAAGACCCAGAACTACCGCGTGGCGCTCATCGACTACCGCGACTTCGCGAGCAGGACGGGCGATTCGGATGACTACCCGTCGCAAATCCAACTGAACTTCACCGACGATGACGCGGCGATCCGCTCCGCCATCGATGGCCTCACGCTGGGCTACGGCGGCGACACCGAGGAGACGGTGTACTCGGCCCTCATGCAGGCGGTGGATCTCCCGTGGCGCGAGAATGCCCAGAAGGTCGTCATCATCCTCGGCGACGCGGCCCCGCTCGACCCCGAGCCTGAGACGAACTACACCTACGACGACGTGCGCGCCGCGCTCCTCGGCGAGGACGTGGGCATCGACGTCGAGAACTCCGATGAGCGCGCGCTCGGCTCGCTCGGCTCGGGCCTCACGGTCTACTCCATCGGCGCCTCGGCGAGCGATGACGCCTCGGGATTCTTCAAGGACGTGGCCGACGACACCGGCGGGAGCTACGCCGGCGTGGATGACGCCTCGGGCATCTCCGACGCCATCATCACCTCGATCGAGCAGATCGAGCTCGCCACCGCCACCACGGTGAACGTCGACTTCGGCCCCGAGCTCGCGAACTCCTCCGTGTGCCTTGCGGATGAATCGGGCAACTTCATCACCGCGGTCACCACCGACGACGAGGGCCGCTTCACCTTCGAGGATCTGGATCCCCTGAACTACACCTGGACCTCCGACGGGCTCTACCAAGGCGGCACGCTCGCCGTCGGCGAGGGCGCCTCGACCGCAACGGCCCAGGTGGAAAACGTGTTCTGGTTCGCGCCGGTGGCCTCGTTCTGGCACGACCACGCGATCGTCGTGATCATCTTCCTCGCGGCGATCATCGCGCTCTGCACGGCGATCCCCATCGCCGTGGGCAAGGGCGCGAGCTGGCGCCGCGCACGTCGCGAGAAGGCCGCGGCGGCCGCCCGGGAGAAGGCCGCCGCAGAGGCCGCGCGCATGTCGCAGGCCACGCCGAGCGCGCCCGTGCAGACGCCGCCCGCACCGACCGCGCCGCCTACGCGCACGGTTCCCGCCACGCGTGAGGCGCCGCACGCGCCCGCGTCCCGTGGCACCGCCCCCTCAACAGCCCCGACGATGCCTGCGGGCGAGCGTCGAGTGAAGTACTGTCCGAAGTGCGGGCACGAGTGCGCTCCCGAAGCCGCGTTCTGCCCCCACTGCGGTGCGAACGTGGGCGAGCGCCGAGGCGACGGCACGACACCCAGAAGCTCCCAGTCCGGTTAGGTGAAAGGACGAGCGCCATGTATTGCCCCAAATGCGGAACCGAGGTCAGTGAGGGTGCGAAGTTCTGCCCGAAGTGCGGAGCTCCCATCGCCTCCGAAGACACGGGCGCTCCTGCGGAGGCGTCTGGCGGGGTCGAGCCCAATAACGCACCGGCGTCCACGCCCGCGCCCGCGGATGACCTCGCGCCCACGAAGCACCTGAACATCGCCATCCCCATCGCGGGCGGCGCGATCGCGCTCGTCATCGTGGCCGTGGTGGTGTGGATCTTCCTCCTCTCGCCCTACAAGATCGACGAGGGGACCTTCCCCGATACTGCGGTGCGCACGGTCGTGGCGAGCCAGTTCGACACGGATGGCAACGGGGAGCTTTCACGAGATGAGGCTGCCCAAGCCACGGACTTCACGGTGGACGGCGCGGCGAACCTCGACGGCATCCAGGTCTTCCCGAACCTCAAGGGCGTCGTGGTCAAGGGCTCGTCCCTGAGCTCGGCCGACCTCAGCTCGCTCGGCTCGCTCGAGCGCTTCGAGGCCCCCGATTCCTCGCTCGCCACGCTCGATATCTCCCAGAACCACAACCTCACGCATCTCGCCGTCCCCGATACCACGGAGGTCACGGGCATCGAGGGCACGCCGCTCAAGGAGATGTGGTACACCGACGAGCTCACCGTGAGCAACAAGAACCCCTCGGATAGCGAGATGCAGCGCGATTTCTCCTACGCGATCACGCGCACCTCCGACGGCTCGCTGCAGTCCTACACCCAGACCTACTACAACGACTACGGCTCGGTGTCCTCCACGAACGAGACCGTCTACGAGTACAACGACGCCGGCCAGGTCTCGGCATCCACCACCACGTACCACTACTCCTCGTCTGATGACTCCGTGACGAGCCGCACCTACCAGTACAACGACGCGGGCATCCTCACGGGCGCCACCCAGACCGGGGGCTCCTCGATGCAGGAGCAGTTCGCCTACAACGACGCCGGCAAGCTCACGAGCGTGACGCGCTCCTACACCGATTCCACCTCCGAGCCCTTCGTGCTGCAGGTGGGCTACGACGACGCAGGTCGCGCCTCATCGGTCTTCTACGACAGCCCCTCCTACGGGCGCAGCACCTATGCCACCTACGCCTACGACGAGGACGGCACGCTCACCGGCTACGCCGAAGCGTGGGACGATTCCGTGCTCCTCACGAACCACGAGTTCACCTTCGACGACGCGGGGCGCATCACTGCGGTGAAAATGACCCCGGGCGCCGCCATCAACGCCTCCTACGACGATGACTACTACTCCTACAACTACACGCTCGACGCGAACTACGCCTATGACGAGAACGGCCAGCTCACGGGCGCGACCAGCCATGAGTTCTACGATTCGAGCGGTGGCACCGATGATGCCACGGCCACCTGCGAATACGACAACTCGGGCCGCCTCGTGAAGGTCAACCTCGACCGGCAGAGCAACTACGGCTCGGGCTCTTACTCCTACCAGACGATGTACGAGATCACCTACCACCGCACCTTCATCCCGAAGGATGATGAGACGGACAGGAGCTACCTCTACTTCGTGCCGTCCTACGACCAGTACCTCTTCTCGTACGGCGTGAAGACCCCCGTCTGGGTGGGGGTGCCCGATCTCCCTGCGGACCTCATCGCGGTCGAATACCAGATGAGCTACGCGTAGGAGCGGCTGCCCGAGAGGCATGGTGAGGCTCGGACATGGCGTCCGAGAGTACGATGGAACCACTAGCGATCTCGATGACGGAGGAACCATGGGCTTCAAAGACGACTTCTCCTCGATGGTGAACCGCGGCACCGCAGCGGCGAGCAGGAAAGCAAAGCAAGTGAGCCTCGGCTCGAAGGCGAACGAGCTTCGCCGCCAGCGCCAGACGCTCGTCGCGCAGCTCGGCGCGAGCCTCTACGAGGAGGTGCGCGCCACGCCGTCGCTTCGCGTCGGTCGCGAGGAGCTCATCGCCCAGATAGAGGCGGTGGACGCACAGCGTCGCCAGATCGAGGAGGAGCAGCGTCGCATCCAGATGGAGACCGAGGACGCGCAGGTGCGCGCGAACGTCTACCACTGCGCCGTGTGCGGCGCGCCCATTCGCGCGACCGACCAGTTCTGCAGCACCTGCGGCGCGCCCGCAGACCAGGCGATCCCGAAGGGCCCTGCGGCGGCGCCCGTGCAAGCGGCGGTGCCCGATGGCCCCACCTGCCCGAACTGCGGCGCGCCCATCGCCGAGGGCGACGTCTTCTGCATGAGTTGCGGGACGAAGATCGAGGTCGTGGCCGCGGCGCCCGCTCCCGCGCCCGCGCCCGAGCCCGAGCCCGTGGCGGCGCCCGCGCCTGCGCCCGCTCCGGAACCGGTGTTCGTACCCGAGCCCGCG
Organism: uncultured Atopobiaceae bacterium; assembly: GCA_947581665.1. Classification (GTDB taxonomy): domain Bacteria; phylum Actinomycetota; class Coriobacteriia; order Coriobacteriales; family Atopobiaceae; genus CANRLS01. Next base: position 5,969 of record CANPVI010000017.1, read on the forward strand.
CCCGAGCCGGTATTCGTGCCCGAGCCCGCGCCGGTCGTCGAGGACGTCGTCACCGAGGTCGAGGAACTCTCCGCTGTGGACGATTGGCGGGAAAGCGAGTTCGTGCAGGACTTCGCCGCGGTGTCCATCCCCACGCCTCAGCCGCCCGTCACCAACGAACAGCTTGAATCCGAGGTGGAGAGCGCCATCGCCGAGGAGCTGCAGATCGAGGACATGGTCGAGGAGATCAAGGACGAGATCGAAGCGCCCGCACCTGCGCCTGCACCGGAGCCAGCACCGGAACCCATGCCCGCGCCCGAGGTCGACGTCGTGGCGGAGGCATCCACGCGCACCTGCCCGAACTGCGGCGAACCCGTGCCCGAGGGCGACCTCTTCTGCATGAGCTGCGGGCATCGCATGGACGAGCCCGTCGCGGCGGCCCCCGCGCCCGCTCCGAGGTTCTGCCAGAACTGCGGCGCCCCCGTCGAGGAGGTTTCGAAGTTCTGCGGCAATTGCGGCGCGCCCGTCGCCTAGCGCAAGAGCACCACCGAGAGAGTTTGGGAGAAGTTGGCGATGGAGTCCGTCTTTTGCACGAACTGCGGCGCGGAAAACGATTCGAGCAAGAAGTTCTGCACGAACTGCGGTGCTCCGCTCGACAAGTCGTTCCTCGAGGAGGAGGCGCAGCCCGAGGCGCCATACGCGCCCTATGACGAGGTTTCCTACGAGGCGGTGGACGAGGTCGGCTCCGACGCCGGGTTCTTCGTGAGCGAAGACACCTCGGTGAGCGACGCCACGAGCTACATCCCCCCGTCAGCCCCCGCGCCCGAAGAGCCCACTCCGAGCCCGAAGCGTTCCAGTACGGGCAAGGTCGTGGGCATCACGCTCAGCGTGGTGGCGGCCGTGGCCGTCGTGGGCTTCGCGCTCTTCTACTTCCTGAACCCGCTCGGGCTCACCACGGGCATCTTCGAGAACTCCGCCGCCGCGCAGGCGGCTGCCGCCGCGGAGGCCGAGGAGAAGGCCGCCCAGGCGCAGGCCGACGCCGACGCGAAGCAGGCCGAGCTCGACAAGGCCGAGGAAGAGGCCCAGCAGAAGGAAAAGGAGCTCGAGGAGGCCCAAAAGGCGCAGAAGGAGGCCGAGGAGGCCCAGAAGGAGGCCGAGGAGGCCGCGAAGCGCGCCGAGGCCGAGAAGTCCTCGAGCTCAAGCTCGGGCTCGAGCTCGAGCTCATCGGGTGGCTCGAGCGTCTACGTGGGATCGAACGGCATCGAGTACACCCACCACATGAAGAAGTACAACTCGACCGACTTCATCCTTCCCCAGAGCGACACGAAAACCTACTCGAACTCCGAGCTCGAAGCCCTCAGCAACTGGGAGCTCTACGTGGCGCGCAACGAGGTATTCGCCCGCTACGGTCGCAAGTACGCCGAGGATTCCCTCAGCACCTACCTCAACAACACGGACTGGTACCAGCCGCTCTACGACGGCTCCACATTCGATGAGGTGATGATCGAGGACTACATGAACGAGCACGAGTACAAGAACGTCATGCAGATGCTCGACATCGAACGCTCCCGCGATTCCGAGTACCTCTCGTACTAGCGCTCGGCCGAAAGGAGACGCTTCGCGGACGGCGAACCGCGAGCGTTGGGGTTTAATGAACGCGCACGCGCAGCCGCGCGCAACCGACCATGGAGGAGAGCCATGTTTTGCCCGAAGTGCGGAACCCAAGTAAACGACGGTTCCAAGTTCTGCCCGACCTGCGGCACGTCCATCGCGGCGGCGCCGCAACAGCCTCAGCAGCCTCAGCAGCCTCAGCAGCCTCAGCAGCCCACCCCACAGCCGCCGCATCCCCAGCCGATGAACGGCGGCTATGGCGCGCCCCAGCCGCCGGCGCCCGCCCCTCAGGTGCCAGTGGGCAACCCGCAGTACCAGACGATGGGCGGTTGGTTCCTCTTCTTCCTCATCTGCTACCTCATCAACGCCATCTACTCCATCATCTCCGGCTTCCAGGTGTTCGGCTACGCGGGCCAGCTCGGCTACCTCGCGAGCCTCGTGGGCATGGGCTGGGTGCCGGTGATCCTCTACGTGGTGGCGGTCGTGCTCATCCTCTGCGCGGTGCTGATCTTCTACTTCTGCTACCTCGCGTTTTCGCGCCAGCCGGGATTCCTGAGGATCTACCAGGTCACCTGCATCATCCTCATCGTCACGAACTTCGTTTTGGCCATCGCGTACAGCTCGATGTCCCTGCCGTCCGCCGAGCTCTGGAGCGGCGGCATCGGGGGCATCATCGGCATGCTCCTCATGACCCTCTACTTCTGCAAGTCCGTCCGCGTGCAAACCTACATGGGCTCCGACGACTACAAGCGCCAGGCCACCTTCACTCTCGGCAACTAAGCCCCGCGCCCATCGAACCTTGGGGGAGCCGCCTTCGCATGGCGCGGGGCGGCTCCCTTTCCGTCGCGGCCCGTAAGCCGTTCGAAACACGTACGCCATCAATCGGTGCCCGTGAGGGGCTAAGGTGCGGCGTTGGAAAAACGCGACGCAGAGCTGACCCTACGAGGTGAACCACGCATGATGAGCACGAACGCTTCCACGCGGCCGGTGGCCGAGCCCGCGCTTTGGCGCCCTGATTTCGAGCACGACGCCTGCGGCATCGGCGCCCTCGCGCACCTGAAGGGCCGTCGCTCGCACCAGATGGTGGACGACGCGCTCTCCGTGCTCGTGAACCTCGAGCATCGAGGCGGCGCGGGCCTCGAGCGCAACTCCGGCGACGGCTCCGGCATCCTCATCCAGATCCCGCATCGCTTCTTCCGCAAGGAGGCGCAGAAAGAGGGGCGCCTCCTTCCCGACGAGGGCGACTACGGGGTGGCGATGCTCTTCCTGCCGCGCGACGAGGAGGGCGTGGCCTCGGCGATGCGGCTCTTCGAGGAGGGCTGCGCGGCGGCGGGGCTCCCGCTCCTCTTCTGGCGCGAGGTGCCCATCGACCCGCACGACCTCGGCCAGACGGCGAAGTCCACGATGCCGCGCATCTACCAGGCCTTCGTCGGGCGGCCAGAGGGCGTGGCGCGCGGCCAGGCTTTCGAGCGCCGGCTCTACGTGTGCCGCCGCTCCGTCGAGCGCGCGGCCGACGCCGACCCCGCGCTCGACGGGCGCATCTTCTACGTGTGCTCGATGAGCGCGCGCACCGTGGTCTACAAGGGCATGCTCGTGGCCACGCAGATGCGCCGCTTCTACCCCGACCTCGAGGATGCGCAGGTGGAAAGCGCGATCTGCCTCGTGCACTCGCGCTTCTCCACGAACACGACGCCCTCCTGGGAGCGCGCGCACCCGAACCGCTACCTCATCCACAACGGCGAGATCAACACGCTCAAGGGCAACGTGAGCTGGATCCGCGCGCGCGAGCCCGGCCTCTATTCGCCGGTGCTCGGCGAGGACCTGCGCCGGGTGCTGCCCATCATCAACCGCGAGGGCTCCGACTCGGCCATCCTCGACAACGTGCTCGAGTTCCTCGTGATGAACGGGATGAGCCTCGAGCGCGCGCTCACGCTCCTCATCCCCGAGCCGTGGGATAAGAACGCGAACCTCTCGGCCAAGCGGCGCGACTACGACGCCTACCAGTCGATGCTCATGGAGCCCTGGGATGGGCCCGCCGCCGTGGCCTACACCGACGGCGTCACGCTCGGCGCGGCGCTCGACAGAAACGGCCTGCGCCCGGCGCGCTACTACCTCACGCGCGACGACCGCTTCATCCTCGCGAGCGAGGTGGGGGTGCTCGATATCGACCCCGCGGACGTGCTCGCGAAGGGCTGCCTCGGCCCCGGTGAGATGATCAAAGTCGACACGCATCAAGCGCGCCTCGTGAAGAACGACGAGCTCAGGGACGCACTCGCCACGGGGCAGCCCTATGGAGAGTGGGTGCGCGAGGGCGTGCTCACGCTCGCCGACGTGGAGGAGCGCGGCGCGGGCGGCGGCCTTGCCGAGACGCGCGCCGATGGCGAGCTCGACGTCACGCAGCGCCTCGCGCGCATGGGCTTCCACTACGACGACATCGACGAGGAGATCCGTCCCATGGCCGAGAAGGGTGCCGTGCCCCTCGCCTCCATGGGCTACGACATTCCGCTCGCCTGCCTCTCGGAGCGCCCGCGGAGCTTCTTCGACTACTTCTGGCAGCTCTTCGCGCAGGTGACGAACCCGCCGATCGACGCGCTCCGCGAATCGATGGTCACCTCCACCACGCTCTACGTGGGAAACCACGGAAACCTCCTCGAGGACACGCGCGAGAACTGCCGGCTCGTGCGCCTCGAGGGCCCCATCATCGACGAGCGCGGGCTCGAGAGCCTCGCCTCGCTCGATCGCGAGGGGCTGAAGGCGCGCCGCTTCTCGGCCACCTTCGAGCGCAAGGGGCCGAATTCCCTCGAGGAGGCGCTCGAGGCGCTTTGCGCTGCGGTGGAGGCGGCGGTGCGCGAGGGCGTGAACGTCGTCGTGGTCTCCGATCGGCTCACCGGCGACGAGCTCCCCATCCCCTCGCTCCTCGCGACGGGCGCCATCCACTGCCACCTCCTCGCGAAGGGCCTGCGCACCCATGCCGACCTCGTGGTGGAGGCGGGCGACGCGGTGAACGCGCACGACGCGGCCGCGCTCGTGGGCTACTCCGCCTCGGCCGTGTGCCCCTACATGGCGCACGAGGCCATTCGCGACCTCTGCGCGCGCGGCGCCATCGCTCTTTCCGCGGACGAGGCCGTGGCCAACTACGACCACGCCCTCACGCAGGGCATCGTCTCCATCGCCTCGAAGATGGGGATCTCCACCATGCAGGGCTACCACTCGGCGCAGATCTTCGAGGCCGTGGGCATCGCGCCTGAGGTTATCGAGCGCTGCTTCCGGGGCACGACGTCGCGCGTGGGCGGCCTCGGCTTCGCCGAGATCCAGCGCGAGCTCGAGCAGCGCGTGGACGAGGCGGAGGCGCTCGCCGTGAGCCCCTCGCCGGGGCAGCTGAGGAGCGCCGGCCTCACAAAGTGGCGCCCGCTCGCCGGCGAGGACCACCTCATCGACCCCCAGGCCATCTACCTCCTGCAACGAGCGTGCGCCGAGGACGACTTCGAGCTCTTCCGCGCCTACGCGCTCCACGTGCACCCCAAGGGGGCGAAGCGTCGCTACTCGCTGCTTCGCGATCTCCTCGACTTCGTGCCGCTCGCCTCCGGCCCCGTGCCGCTCGATGAGGTGGAGCCGGCCTCCGAGATCGTCAAGCGCTTCAACACGGGCGCGATGAGCTACGGCTCCATCTCTAAGGAGGCGCACGAGACCCTTGCGATCGCGATGAACCGCCTCGGCGGCCGCTCGAACACGGGCGAGGGCGGCGAGGATCCCGCGCGCGAGACGCCGCTCTCAAACGGCGATTCCATGAAGAGCGCGATCAAGCAGGTGGCCTCGGGGCGCTTCGGCGTCACGAGCCGCTATCTCATGAGCGCCGCCGAAATCCAGATCAAGATGGCGCAAGGCGCAAAGCCCGGCGAGGGCGGGCACCTGCCCGGTGGCAAGGTGTATCCGTGGATCGCCGATGTGCGCCGCGCCACCCCCGGCGTCGGACTCATCAGCCCGCCGCCGCACCACGACATCTACTCCATCGAGGATCTCGCCGAGCTCATCTTCGACCTCAAGAACGCGAACCCGAAGGCGCGCGTTTCGGTGAAGCTCGTGGCCGAGGGCGGAGTCGGCACCATCGCCACCGGCGTGGCGAAGGGCGGTGCGGACAAGATCCTCATCTCCGGCTCCAACGGTGGCACCGGCGCGGCACCGCGCGATTCGATCTACCATGCGGGCCTTCCCCTCGAGCTCGGGCTCGCCGAGACCCAGCAGACGCTCCTCTACAACGGCCTGCGCTCGCGTGTGGTGCTCGAGGCGGACGGCAAGCTCATGACCGGCCGCGACGTGGCGGTGGCGGCGCTCCTCGGCGCCGAGGAGTTCGGCTTCGCCACGATGCCGCTCGTCGCCATGGGCTGCCTCATGCAGAGGGACTGCCAGCAGGACACCTGCCCCGCGGGCATCTGCACGCAGAACCAGGCGCTTCGCTGCCAGTTCCACGCGAGCCCCGAGCACGTCGAGCGCTTCATGACCTTCATCGCCGAGGACCTGCGCCGCATCATGGCCGAGCTCGGCTTTCGCACGGTGGACGAGATGGTCGGGCATCCGGAGTGCCTCGCGCAGGCGAAGGTCGAGGACAACTGGAAGGCCGCCACGGTGGACCTCTCCGAGCTCCTCTCCCAAACCACCAACTTCTTCGGCCAAGGCGTCCCCGGAGCCTCCGGCAGGCGCTTCCTGCCCGAGATGGCCTACGACATGGGGCTCGCGAAGGCCCTCGACGCGACGCTCTTCGTGCCCTACACGCAAACCGCGCGCGAGCGCCTCGAGCCGATCAGCTTCCATGCGGACATCTCGAACGTGAACCGCTGCGTGGGCACGCAGCTCGGTGCCGCCGTGACCGGTCGCCATCCCGAGGGGCTCCCCGAGGGATCGCTCGCCATCGACTGCGAGGGTTCCGGCGGCCAGTCCTTCGGTGCGTTCCTCCCTGCGGGCATCACGCTCGCGATCGAGGGTGACGCCTGCGACTACTTCGGCAAGGGGCTCTCCGGCGGCATCGTGAGCGTGCGGCCGCCCGAGGACGCCACCTTCCGCGCCGACGAGAACGCCATCATCGGAAACGTCGCCTTCTACGGCGCCACCTCGGGAAAGGGCTTCGTGAACGGCCTCGCGGGCCAGCGCTTCGCCGTGCGCAACTCCGGTGCCACGCTCGTGGTGGAGGGAGTGGGCAACCACGGCTGCGAGTACATGACGGGCGGCACATGCCTCATCATCGGCGAGGTGGGGGAGAACTTCGCGTGCGGCATGAGCGGCGGCGTGGCCTACGTGCTCGACGCGAAGGGCACGCTCGAGCCGCGCGTGAACAAGGCGATGGTGGAGGTCCTCGAGCCATCCGAGGCGGACCTCGAGCTCATCCGCGCGCTCCTTCGCGAGCACGCGGAGATGACGAGGAGCCCGAAGGCCATCCGCCTGCTCTTCGAGTTCGATGCCGTCGCGCCGCGCTTCAAGAAGGTGATCCCCACGGAATACCGCGAGGTGATGGAGGTCATCGAGGAAGCCGAGCGCGACGGGAAGACCCGTGCGGAGGCCGAGCAGGAGGCCTTCGAAGTCATCCGGCAGGGGAGGTAGCCATGGGTAAGGTGGGCGCATTCCTCGAGCTCGGGCGCGAGGCCCATGCCGAGCGGCCGGCGAAGGCGCGCCTCGCGGACTTCGACGAGTTCGCGGTGCCGCTTCCCGAGGCCGAGCAAGAGGCCCAGGCGAGCCGATGCATGTACTGCGGGGTGGCCTTCTGCCAGACGGGCGTCTCGTTCGGCGCGGCGCGCGCATCGGGCTGTCCGCTCCACAACCTCATCCCCGAGTGGAACGACCTCCTCTGGCGGGGCCTTTGGGACGACGCGGCCGCGCGCGTGGCGATCACGAACCCGTTCCCCGAGTTCACGGGGCGCGTGTGCCCCGCGCTCTGCGAAGCAGCCTGCAATCTCGGACGCGATCGCGGCGCCACGACCATCAAGGATGATGAGCGCGCGATCTCAGACCACGAGTGGGCCCACGGAGGCCCCGCGCCTCTCGCGCCGTCCGCCGCGGACGCGCCGAGCGTGGCGGTGGTGGGAAGCGGCCCTTCGGGCCTCGCCTGCGCGTGGGAGCTCGCGCGACGCGGTGCGAGGGTGACGGTGGTCGAGCGCGCGGATCGCGCGGGCGGCCTTCTCGAGTACGGCATCCCGAACATGAAGCTCCCGAAGGACGTGGTGGCGAGGCGCGTCGAGCTCATGGAGCGCTCCGGCATCACGTTCGAACTGGAGACGGACGCCGCCGATCCCGCGGTGGCCGAGCGCATCTCAGCGGAGCACGACGCCATCGTGGTGGCGACGGGCGCGGGTGCCACGCGGCCCTTCAACGTGCCCGGGGCCGGGCTCGAGGGCGTGGTCTGGGCCGTGGACTACCTCACGGCCGCCACGAAGGCGCTCCTCGCGGGCACACGCTCGGCGATCGACGCGCGCGACAAGGCGGTCGTCGTCATCGGCGGCGGCGACACGGGCACCGACTGCGTGGCCACGGCGCTTCGCCAGGGCTGCCGCTCGGTGCGCCAGCTCGAGTTCCTCCCCGCGCCTCTCGAGGAGCGCCCGAAGGACAACCCCTGGCCCGAGTGGCCGAACGTGAAGAAGACCGACTACGGCCAGGAGGAGGCCGCGCTCGTCGACGGAAGCGATCCGCGTACCTTCGCCGCAGATACCACGCGCCTCGAGGGCACGGACGGCCATGTGCGAAGCCTCTCGTTCTGCCGGCTCGACTGGTCCGAGGGCAGGCCCGTGCGCATCGAGGGCACCGAGGAGACGGTCGACGCCGACCTCGTGCTCCTCGCCACGGGCTTCCTCGGCCCCAGGGAGGAGGCCATGGCGGCCTTCGGCGTCGCCCTCGGCGACGCGCGGCCGCTTCCCGTGGTGGAAGAAGGCACGCACGAGGCGATTCTCGGCGA
>CANPVI010000018.1 GCA_947581665.1 uncultured Atopobiaceae bacterium
TATATCCGCATCCGCTCTCCCTTCTTGGGCGCTCCTTCTTTCTCCATTGATTTCCTCCTATTCGTCGTCGTTCTTGCACCGATGGCCCTCCATGGTGCATTTGAAGCAGTTGCGCTTGTCGCCGTCGGTGGGGTAGCCCTTCTTGCATCCCATTCCAACCGTTTCCCGCTTCTTCGTGATGGGGTTATACTTCCACTTGACCGCTCTGTGGGCGCAGTTGTCGCACCTGTTTGCGATAGGACAAAACTTCGCGTAGTTGGCGCAAATGCGCTCGGGGTTTCTCTTTTTCATATTGCGATGTCTCCTTTTGTGATGTAGCAGACGGCTCCGAGGTTTACGACGAGCCCCATGTCCTCGATGGAAAATGCTCCTGCGCGGGTGGCCGCCGCCTCCGAGAGTGCCGCTTTGAGATCGAGGAAAAGCGCGTCGCGCTCCTGCCTGGTGGGGCGTTCGATTTTCTTCACGGCCCCGTTGGTGAAATAGATGTAGATCGCGGCTCTTTTCATTCGCCCGCCCCCTCCTCGTCTTTTAAGACGATCATCAACTTGCCCTTGTCGTCGTAAAGCGGGAGCGGCGTTTTTACCTTTTCCACCGTGGGGCTTGAAGTGCCGCAGTAGAATGTTTTTCTGTACCAGCGCCCGCTTTCTCTGTAATACTCGATGTGGTCGATTTCCATTCCTTCCTCCTAAGCGGCCGCCCGCTCCGCGATTTTTTTGAGTTTCTTCTGCGCCCTCGGTTGCCAAACTTCATATACGAAATGCCTGACCTCTTCGGGCGGTGTGGTGTCGTGCGCGCCGTAGCATTGCAGGACCTTCCCGATAGTGTTTGCGCTGAGGGAGATTTCGACCGTTGCGAGCGGGGTTTCGGGCTCCGCCGCCCTCCGAATGAAAAAGATCAGTGAGCGCTCCTCCGCGATGCGCTTGTCGTAGTCCATTCTGCCGACGCAGTGGTGGAGTATTTCGCCTTCCCGAACGAGGTCGCCCCTGCTCGTGGCAATGATGGCGATGTATCCCTCCGACTTTTTGAGCTCGGCCCCGACATATTTTTTTGCGATCTCCTCAACGCGCCTCCCGAGTTCCTCGAGCTCTTTTTTCCGCTTGGCCTGTTCTTTGCTCGCGGCCTCCGCCCGCCGCTCTGCGTACTGGTCGAGTCGAAGCTCCGACCAAAAGCGGAAGTCGAGGGGGAAGAGGTTTTTCGTGTCTGTCATGTCGAGCCCGAGCTGAGTGCAGGCGATGAGGTAATCGTTGTAGTGGCTCCCAGTCGTATCGTTTCGAAGGATGTAAGAGAGGACGCGCTCCTTCATCTCGTCGTCTCCGTTTTCGTAAAGGTTTACGGCGGGGACGCGGGGGCTGTCGAGGGGGCCGACGCGGTACTTTTTCTGAATGTAGGTGTCTCGGACTTCCTGTTGGAACCACCGTTTTAGGTGTTGGCGTTTGATCGTTTCCTCGATGCTCCCTTTGCTCTTGTAGCAGGCCATGATGTCGGGGATGTTGGCGCCGAGCCTTTCGAGCTCTTCGATGTTCTCTTTGATCCACGCGACGAACTTCCTATCCTTTGCCGCGAGCGCTGTTATGCGCTTGCTTGTCGCGTATCCTGGGCCGATCGTTTTTGCGAGGAGTTCGACCTTCGGGTTTGCCTTGTATGCGTTGAGGTAGTCCAGGGGGTCGCAGGTGCCGTCGTACCCACAGTATTTCCAGTCGGAAAGGCCCTTCAAAAATTCTGCGTTGAGGAGCTTCCTGTTTGGCGTGTCCGCGTTCCACCCGTAAACGCGGAAATTCTTGGAATACATGGGGTACCATCCGCTGTCCACGTAGGTGTTTACGATGTAGCGCTTCCTGGGTGTGTCAATCCTTTTCTCTGCGTAGAACTCCGGAATGTAGCCCGCCATCCCGTGAAAGTCGATGTCCCGAATATAGCAATACTTGTCTCCGACGATGTGGACCGTGACTTTTTTGATGTAGAGGGTTTTGTGCTGTTTCCCTTTCGTCTTTTTCGTGCTCCGCGTGACGCAGACGGTCGAGATTGAGAGGTCTTTCCCTTGGAGCTCGAAATAGGCGTAATAGCGGTGCTTGTAAATCTGACTGATATAGCCCCCGTCTAACTCGATGATCTTCTTCCGAATGTCGGGCGGTATCGCCGCCGAAATTCTCCTCATGTCGTTTCGCCTCCTCCCGCGATGATGTCGAATAGATCGAACTGACCCGATGCCCTGGTGCTCTTTTCCTTCCTGCTCAGTTTTGCCCCCGTGGGTGCCTCCTGCGCCGTCTCTTCGCCTCCGACGGCCGTTTTCGGTGCGGCCGTCTCCTTCTTCGCGCTTTCGATCTTCTTCGGTTTCTCGGCCGTTTTGGCGACGTATGGAGTCCCGTCCTCGTTTTCGAGGGTGCCGTGGATGCTGTCCTCCTCGAAGTAGTGGGTGGCCCAACCGTAGACAACTTCGTCTTTGACTGCCACGCAGTTCCCGCCCTGTTTGAGTTTCCGCGCTTCTCCCGCCGCAAAGCCGAAGAAGCCGCTCATGCTCTTCCTGTTTGTGACGACGTGCTCTCCCTCCGCGTCCTTGACGGTGATCTTTACGCCCTCGTTGATCTTCTTCACGAGCTCGTCGCTCGCGTTCGCCTCGAGGTAGTCGAGGACTGCTCTCTCGTAGTCGCTGGAAGCCGTGATTGCGGTAATTCTCATGAACTCACCCCCCGACCCTCAGTGGCAGCGCGAGGTAGAGGGCGTCTCCTTCCTCCGCGATGGCGGGGTTTATAGGCCCGTTGAATTTGATCGTCGCCTCTTCCTCCCGGAAGTTCTTCATGATCTCCATGATGTAGCCCGCGTTGAAACTGATCTCCATCTCCTTCCCAGAAGTCCTCGCCTCTATAACTTCTTCGAGGAGGCCCGCGTCGCTCTCCGATTTTATTCTGACCTCGTGATCTCGAATGCTGAGACGCGCGATGCGGTTTAGGTTGTCGGACACGATGGTGGACCTTTCAAGCGCCTGCATGAGGGCCTCGCGCTTAAATGTCGTCTCGGTCGTGAAACTCTTCGGAATGATGTTCTCGGCCTTTATAAACTGTCCTGCGAGCAATTGGGTCGTGATGCTCATCTCTTCGCTCTCGACGCGGATGAGGCGTCCGTCGTTACACGAAAGGAAGGTGATCGTCCCCGCGTCTGCGAGCTGTGCAATCGCTCGAAGGGCGCTTGACGGAACAACGATGTCCGTCCCGCTGTGGGAATACCACCGCGCGTCCGTGGTGATCCGCGCGAGCCTGTAACCGTCCAGGCCGACGGCTACGAGCTGTCCGTCCTTTACTTGGATGTTGATGCCTTTGAGTATCGGGCGGGAGTCGTCCTTCGCCGAGAAGGCGCAAACTCTCTTAACAAGGCTCTTGAACGTCTCCGTATTGATCGTGAACACGGTTTCGCTCTTCCCGGAAGCGATGGGGTGCTTCATGAGCGGCGCCATGGCGGGGAGTTTGATCTGCCCCGCCCCGTATGTGATTGCGAGGCGCTTGTCTTTTTCGCCTTCGCCCTGCTGTTCGAGGGTGATTTCCTCGTCCGTGATCTTTTTGATCGAGTCAATAAAGGCCTTCCCCGAGGTGTCGAGCGCCCCGCTCTTCCCGATGTCCGCCTTTGCGAACGTCTTGATGGAAATTTCCCCGTTGCTCGCCGTGAAGTACAAGCCGCCTTCTCCGTCGGCCTTTTGTGCCTCGATGGTGATTGTGCTATCTGTGCTCCCGCCGACTGCCTTTTCAAGGGCGGCGACTGCGGCGGCGAGCTCTGTCTTGGTTGCAAATGCTTTCATGTTTTTGTTCCTCCTGGTTTTTTTTAATCGTCCTTGTATTCAGCGGCGATTCTTAAAATTTCTTCGATGTGCGGGGTATGCTCCCACGGGAAGTCTCCCCCGAAATGCCCTTCGATGGCGGTGCGCTTGTAGTCAACATTTTTGAGCCCGAGGTCTCTGATGATGCCGCTCGGCGTGAGATCGAACACGCGGTTTATGATGCTACCGATTGCGTTTTCGCTGAGTTCGCTCGTCCCGAAGGTGTTGACGTCGATCGCTATCGGGTCAACGCATCCTATCGCGTATGCAATCGAAACTTCGCAACGGTGCGCGAGTCCCGCTTCGACGATGTGGTTTGCGACGTATCTTGCCATGTAGGCGCCCGATCTGTCGAGCTTCGATGGGTCTTTCCCCGAAAAGGCTCCGCCGCCGTGATGGGCGATGCCTCCGTAGGTGTCTACCATGAGTTTCCGCCCCGTGAGTCCCGTGTCGGCCTCGAATCCTCCTTTGACAAACTCTCCGGAAGGGTTTGAAAGGATCAATGCAACGTCTCTTATCCCGTGACGCGCCGAGAAGTCCGAAACAATGTCCTGCGCGAAAAGTCCGATTTCCGAAACGAGCCCTTTCCGATCTTTCTCCCCACTTGGTTTCCTGTGCTGTGCCGAAACTACGACGGTATCTATCCTCGGTGTTGTCTCCGTGTAGTCGATTGTGACCTGCGCCTTCCCGTCGGGCCCGAACGATGCGGGGTTCTGTCTCGAATGCTTCGTTATCCCGCGCGTGAGCTCCCGAGCGAGGAGAAATGGGATCGGGAGCCGCTCTTTCGTCTCGTCGGTGGAATATCCGTAAACGATCCCCTGGTCGCCTGCGGCCTGTTCTCCGAGTGCCACATAATCGACGGCGGACGCGATGTCGGGGCTTTGATCGTGGACGCAAACCTGGAAGTCGAGGCCCTCCGCGCTGTACCCTGCGGCTTCGATCTCTCGGGCCGCGATCTCTTCATAGCGAACCTCCGCATCTGTCGTGATCTCGCCCGCGATGACGCAGAGCCCGTCCGTTATGAGGACCTCGCAGGCGACGCGGCTCCAGGGGTCTTGCTTCAAGCACTCCGTGAGTATTGCGTCCGCGATGATGTCGCAGAGCTTGTCGGGGTGCCCGATTGTAACCGACTCCGCCGTGATGTAGCCCTTCTCGGGTCTGATTGCCTGTTCTTTTTTCATGCCTCCTCCTTAAAATGGGATGTCCCCGTCGTCATCAAATGATTGGATGCGCGTCTGCGTCGGTTTCCGCTTGCTTTGGCCGCCGCCTTTTCCGTGGGGCGGCGCGCCGTCGGTTTCTCCGTCCTCGTCTGCCTGCGGGCCGCCCTGCCTCGTGAAGAACTCGACGCGCTGTGCCACAACGTCGATGGCCTTCCTCTTGATGCCCTGGTTGTCCTCGTATGTTCTCATCTGAACCGTTCCATTGACGAGGATCTTCTCTCCCTTCTTGCAATACTTTGAGATCGCCTCGGCGGTGCTTCGGAAGGCCGTGCAGTCGAAGAAGTCCGTGACGTACTCGCCGTCGCTGTTTGCGTAGTCTCTCCGAACGGCGATTGAAAATCTGCAACGCGGAATGCCGCTCGGGGTCTCTTCGAGTTCGGGGTCTCTTGTCAGTCGCCCCGTGAGATTGATTTCGTTCATGTTGTCCTCCTGTTTTTTGGTGATTTTTACGACGACATAGGTTTCCAGATCGTCTATGACGGTAGAGTGTACCTGCGATATGTACCGCCTCGCGTCGTCTTTGATTACCCCGCAGTTCTTCATTGCGTCAAGCAAGAATTTGGATGACGACTCGATGTTGTCAACGTCTCTGCGCGCGTCCTTTTCGTGCCATTCGATATAAAGTTCCACGGGGTATTCCGTTATGCGCCTAAGTGTTCCTTCTCTCTTCGCTTCGAGCAACCCCCAAGAGATCGTTTCCTCGACGTCTCTCTTCATCTTCGCCCCCTCGAACCTGTTGTAGTTCATCCTGGAAATGAAGTCGTTGAGGGACGGGAGCTGTGCCCGAACAGTGAATCGCCCGACCGTTTTCAAGCGCTTTCCTCCTCGCCTGTTCCATCGTCGTCCCCGAACGGATCGGGGGCTCCCGTGGCTTTGATGTGGTCGGCCGCCTTCGCTATCCAGCCTTCGTCTTGTTTGATGTCGAAATAGCCGCGTTTCATAGCCGTGTCAAGGAGCTCAATCTGCTGAGATTGCCTCGGCGTCATCGCCCAAAGGTCTCTAATGAGATCCGAGAGCCTGTCGTTCGTCATGACGCGGCCGTTTGCCTGGTAGTATCTTATAAATTCCCAAAGTTTTGCCTTGACCTGCTCCGATGGCTTGTAGATCGAGCAATCCATGACTTCCTGGTAGCTCTTACCGGAAAGGTGGCTCGCAACTCCCCATGTGTCGTAGTGCATTTCCGCCTTCGGCTGGATGGCGAGTTTTCCCTCGTCGATCGCTTTCCAAATGACGGCGACCCGCTCCCGCTCTCCGTCGTAGGTGTGGAGGGTTTTAAGAAAACGCCTGAGGCCTTCGTCTGTGAGCCTTTTCCCGTTTAGGTGGCAATGCCGAATAAACTCGCCGACGGCCTTTTCCTCTTCGCCTTCGATCCCGAAGCTCTCGATGATCTCTTTGTAGGTGTCTTTTTTCCTACCTGCCTTCCTACTTTCCTTCTTTCCTTCTCTATCCAAGTAATTATCCGTATTGGTTATCCCATTATTTATTGGGTCCCAATTTGGTGCGGGGGGTGTCCCATTTTGGTGCAGGGGGGACACCTTTTTCGGTGCGGGGGGTGCCCCATTTTGGTGCGCCCCTCCTTCGGGAAGGTCTAAGAGGTTGAGGGGGACGGCCCTGTACCAGTTTTGTAGGCCGAGCGTGGTGTTTCGGTCTATTTTCTCGATGAGGCCGTCCGCTTCGAGCTTGTCGAGGGTGCGGATGACGGTGTTCTTATGCGCCCCCGTGAAGTCCGTTATGTAAGAGATACTGCCCTTGAACTCGCTTTCACCGTCTTGGGAGAAGGAGTAGATCAAGGCGTAAACTATGAGATCGTTCCCTTTTAGGTGGAGGCGGTTTCGCATCCACCCCTGGACGACGTAATAGTTTTCGTCCTTTATCATTGCGTCCCTTCCTGTGCCGCTTTTGCGGGCGATTTGCCGTTAGAACGGCCCGTGTTCATCCTCGTACTTTCCCTTGCACTCCGCGCCGCAGAGGGGAACGCCGTATTTCCTCATGGAGCCCTTGTAGAGCTCGAGGGAAATGATCTTCCCACATACCTGGCACTTGCAGTCGGCCCCGAGGTCTCTCCATTCGTTGAGGATCTTTCCCGTCTCTTCCGAAGGGACAAAGGTTTTCCCGTTGAAGAGGTTCGTCCTGTCCTTGCTTGCCGTGGCGAGGTGCTCTTGCGTCATGTCGAAGAAGGTTGTAAGCTCGTATTCGAGCCCGTCCCTAAACACGGGCGCCATGCCGACCTTTTTCACACCTTTCTTCCCGTTGTCCTCGGTAACGACGTATTCTGCCTTCGATCTTGTCGTAACGATAATGTCGAGCGGGCTTTGCAAGATCGAATCGACGAGCCGATTGTGCTCGGGCGTGATCTCGCGCCATGCCGTGTAGCTGTTCCCGCTCTTGCTTGCCTTTGCGACTTTATCCTGCATATCGAGGAGGCCGCCCTCGCCGCTCCATGCGTGGGAGAGACTGTCGATAATGAGAACCTTGATGCCCTCCTCCTCCGCGAGATGGATGAGATCGATGTACTTCTGCGGCGTGAAGGGAGGGGAGATTTGGCAAACGAGGTATTCCCCGAGGTTGCTGTAAAGCTCCGCGCTCCCGTTTTCCGTGTCGATGACCGCGATCTTGCTCCAATCGTCGCAAATTCCATGCGCGATGAGGAGGGCGCTGTACGTCTTTCCTGCACCGGAAGGGGCCGAGATGCCGATCTTGAGTTTGACTTTCTTTCTTTCCGCTTTTCTGAATCCTATCATGATGTTCCTCCGATTATTTGATTTGGATATTGAGCTTTGTGTTGATGTGCGCCCCCTCGAAAGTTTCGCCTTTCGCCTGCGCCGCCTTGATGGCCGCCTTGATGGCCGTTTTGTCGGGGGTGTACGTTGTGACAACCTTCATGAGATCGTCCGGAATGCGCGTGGCGTCGTCGATGATGGTCTCTTCCGAAGTCCTAAAAGAAATCTTCGCCGTCATGCCGCTGATGCCTTTTTCATAACCCGCCTGGATGAGGGCGTCGGCGAGGTACTGTTTGAGCCAGTCGCGCCTGCTCGAAATCTGTTTTGCGATGGCGGCGAGCCTGTCTGCCTCCGCCTTGTAGGCGCTTGCGTCTTGATCGAGGAGGCGAACGACGGTTGCGACGTCCACCGCCTTTTTCTCAAATTCCGCCTGTGCTTTGTCGAGCGCAACGGAAGCCGCGAGATCGACCTCGCCCGTCTCCTCGTCGATCGAGTCAATGAATGCGTTGTAGAGCGCGGTGCAGTTCTCCCCGAGTTTCATGAGCGTAACGTTCGGCATTATGCGTCCTCCTCTTCCCCTTCGGGGGATGCCTTCGGCTCCTGGGCCTTCTTTGCTTCCTCTTCCTTCTCTTTTTGCTTTTTGAGCTCCTGCTCCGCGATCCTGACGCGCGAATCTGCCCGCTCGATGACTTCTGCGAGGGCGGCGAGGTTTTCCGCCTCGGTGTAACGCTCCGCCTGCGCCTTTAATTCTTGGGTCACAAACGACTGGACCGCCTGGCGCTCTATGCGCGCTTTGAGGAGTTCTCTTTCGTAATACTCGGTTGATCCGTAATAAGGGTTTAACATGATGTTCCTCCTAAATTTGATAATATTTTGTGGGCCGTATGAGCCCGATGTTTGACGCCTCAACGATTGCGGCGCCTAGGTTCGGGTGTTTCCCCGATTGTGCCTTCTTTGCCTCTCTCGTGCCGCCTAAACGCGGAGATCGCCGTACTCGTTCAAGTCCGAAATGCGGCACCCGAGCGCGTTTGCGAGCTTTGCAATGGTTTTCATGTTCGGAATGCGCTTGCCGTTTTCGTACATACACAAAGAGGAGTAGTCGATCCCGCACTTTCCCGCGAGTTCTCTCTGCGTGAGCCCCTTTGCCTTGCGAAGTGCTTTTAGCTTCTTCATCGGGCGGCGCTCCTTCTCTGTCGTAGCGTCCATTCAGGTGTTGCCTCCTTTCTTTTGGCCTATGAGCCTTAGCGCCTCTTTGGCGGCGCGGATGCCGTTCGGGGTGAGTTGCCTCTGCCATGCGCTCGAACTCGGCGCGTACTTGAAGCCGTGCTCTTTCAAGATCGTTCTTATGGCCTCCTCGGGTTTCCCGTCAAAAAGGAGCTGTACCCTCATGAGCTCGCTGTTCTCAACGACCTTGACCCCCTCGACCTCGGGGTACTTGTCTTTTGCTTCCTGCTGTGCGACGACCTTCATGCGCTCGATCTCCTCGATCCTCTGTTTGATCGTCCGAATGCGGGCGGAGCTGTTCGAGAGCTCGTAGGGCGGATACGGGATGTTGCTGTAAATGGCCGCTGACTTGATGCTCCTATCCAGCGCGGCCGCCTTCTCGTCCGAAAGTCCCTCGTAGCCCTTCATGGTGCCGTTCTTCCTGTACCAGGCGTTTCGCCGTACCATCTCCGCGTGGTTCTCGCGCTCGGCTTGAAGTTTCTCCTGGAGCTTTTCGACCGCCGCATCGTCGTTGCTGTAAATGGTCTTGTTTGTCAATTTTGCCTCGATTTTCTTGAAGCAGTAACAAGTCTCGGGGGTGAAGAGCTCGCCGCACTCCTCGAAAAACTTGTCCCGCGCCGCGTTCTGCCTCTCCTTCTTCCTCGTCGGAAAGTTGGAAAACCCTGCGACAAGGGCGGAAGGGCAGCTCGCCTCGATCCGATTGCTTCGATTGATCGCTTCTGCGAGTTTCTTCTCGTAACGATCCGTCCAGTAACCGATGAGCTCGACCTGCTCGGCCGTGAGCGGCGATTTGAGGCGCCCAACGACTTCCTCGACCGCCGCCTTAAAGCGGGCGACGTAGCCGTTGTAGTCCTCGGTTGCGGATCCCTCGGTGTAGTCGCTGTAACTGTTGACGTCGTTTGCGCGACGGGCGAGCCCTTCGTCGATCTTGTAGTTACCGCTTCCCATGCTCTCCTCCTTTGCCTTTCGGCGTCCGGAACGCCCACGATTTGCCGCCGAGCCTGTAAACCTTCCACTCGGCGCGGAGCATCCCCGCTGTCAACAGTACGACGAGAACGGCGAGTACGCCGAGCGCGACGCTGTTGATAATGAGCCACGTTGTGATGTTCATGTGTCCTCCTTTGGCCTGTCATCTTCGGGCGGGGTAGGCCGTCTCCCCGCGACGCCTCTCGGCGTTTCGACTATTGAATTGTAGTTCGCTCCATCGCCTCCTCCTTCTCTGCCTTGTAGTCGTCGTCCGCTTTTGTGGCGAGGTAGTTCTCGTATTCCTCGTCATGTATGCGAAAAAGCTCCTCGTATTCTTCCCTGCAAAGTCCAACCCATGGCGCATCCGGAATATCAATCATCTTCCTTTCCTCTGAAAAGGTGCGTTACCCTTCTTTTTGTCTGCTCGACGGAAGGGATTTCCTTCGTCTGCTCAAAGATTGAATTTGTATAAGCGGTCGCCTCCTCCTCTGTCCTAAACACTTTCCCGCGCCCTCCGTCTCTTACAAGGAAGTGGGTCTCCCCGATCTCCATTCCGACGATGCAGTTTCGGTTGAGCTCGACGATCCGTTTGAGATCGAGCCCGAGCCCCCTGTTGTAGTGTTCGTTGACGACCGCCCTCAATACGATGAGAAGTTCGTCCCGAGTCATTTCTTCGAGCGAGGATTTCTTCAAAATTTTGTCAATCTGCTTTTCGGTGATTTTCATAGCTCCCTCCTTAGTGGATCCTTACGGCCCCGAAATTCCCTTCCTTGTCCTCGTCAACCTTCACGATGAACGGCGCCCTGTCGCTTTCCGAGTAGTCCCCGTTGACCGCGTATCCGATTTGGATTGTGACGGAGCTCCACTTGTCCCCGCTCCCGCTTCCTTCCATAAGAGAGATCGTCCGAATGTCTCCGACGTGCGCCTTCTTAAATACCTTCATTGCCTCTTTGATCGCCTTAATTCCTGTCATGATGTTCCTCCTGGTTTTCGGTGACGCTCGCCTTTCGGCGGCGTTTCGGCTGGGTACCGTCCAGCTCTCATTCGGACCGAATAATTCTCCACCCGCTTGCGAGTCCCGCGAGCTTGTCGTTGAGCTCGCGCTCTCGGAGGTTGAGTTTCTCCCGCTCTGCGCGGATCTCCATTTCCTCCTCGTCGATAGCCCTTGCCTCGATTGCGACAGGAAGCATCGCGTCGAGGATGCCGTAGCCTGCCGTCGCAACAAGCCGAGCGATCTGTTTTTTCCCTTCTACATTGTCGATCGCGGGGTGGAAGTTGTAGACAGTTTGAACCTTCTCCCAAAGGGCGTCACCGATCTGCTCGAAGTAAATTTTGTCGGCGAGTTCTTTCCCGCCTTTGTACTCTGAAAGTTCCTTTACAAATTCCTCTTTGTTCATGGCGTTGCCTCCTTGCTTAGTCGTTCCAGCAGACGGTGTAGTAGCGCGTCCCGAGGACTACGGTTGCCGAGATACGGGCCTCGTGTCCGTTGCGGATGAGCCGTTCGCAGATGGCGCGCGCCTTATCCTCGCTGATGGTGGTTGCAGAAACGTGATCGAAGTTCATGGCGTTCCTCCTGGAAAAGTCCTTTTTTGGACTTTCAACACTCTCAATTATACTCAAATTTGGACTTTTGTCAACAATTTTCGCAAACTTTTTCGGAAAAAAATTGCTTTTTTGGACTTTTTTTTCTACAATGAAGGTGCGGAAAAATAAAAAAGGAGGAATTTCAATGCAAAATCTGGAACTCTACAAGAGGCGAAAGAAGGAGCTCGGCTTGACCTTCGAGGATCTCTCGAAGCGGTGCGGCGTTCCAATTCAGACGCTCCACAACATCTTTCGTGGCCATACCGTAAACCCACGGATCGACACTCTTCGGGCTATAAATCTTGCCCTTGGAATTGAAGAGGGAATCGACGCGGCCCCGAAGATCGAAGAAAAGGAGAGCGGGCAAAACGAGAGGGAGAAACGCCTGCTCGCGGCCTTCGACGCTTTGATACCGCCGATGCAGGATTACGTTATCGAAATGGTCGAAAAGCTCGTCTCCCAGGGCGGCGCGGCCGCAAGGAGGGCGTAGTATGGGCCTGTTTGGTTTTGGTCGCCCGAAGGCGCGGGATGATCTTTACGGCGTTATCTATGAAGGTCTCGACCGCTCTTTCTGCGCATCGCAAGATGAGGCGGCCGTCCTCGCCCGCGTAAAACTTTATAATAGCGAAGGCGAGGGGGTGATCTCCGACGCAAAAATGAAAATGGCCTCCGCGCGTTCGCCGAAGGTCTATTTTCAATGGGCGGGTCTTGCCGAGAAGTATTTGCGCGGGTTCTGTGTGATCTCAAACTACTATCCGAAGTTCTATTCCGACCCTGGCGGCCGCCTGTCTGACTTCCTGTGCTCTCGCCTCGACTGTTCTCGTGCCTTCTTCGATCGCTTTTTCATGGGCGTTGAAAAGAAGGTGGCGCGCCTCCCTGCGGGTGAGCAAAAACGTGAGGCCCAAACCCTTTGCGCCGAGCTCGCTCCCTTTGTCGCGGATATGCTTCCCGACGAAAAGCTCTACTACGAGTCCGCGCTGTCGAGCGTTCTGTCTCGTGTCTAAAAAGAAAATAAGCCGCCCCGAAGGGCGGAAAGGAGAAACATTTTTATGGAATATTTGGAATTTTTGAAACAACTCAATTCGATGATCATGCAACAGATCGCAGAGATCGAGCGGGAAAAAATACGAGCGTAGTCTCTCGCTCGATGACCCCGACAACGTATTGCCGCCCGCCTGGGCGCGATATGCGGAACAAAAGAAGGCGCAACGCGCGGCCGAGCCGATTGTTCTTCGGTTCCCCTCGCCGAGTGCCGAGCCTGCGAAAATAACCGAGGATGCGGCTTTTTCATTCACGGAAAAGGAGATTAGAAAAATGCCGCAACAATTCAGAAAAGATTTCAAGGCGGGGAAATTGACCGCCCACGTCCGCAGAAAAGAAAATGGGGTGTATGAGGTTCGCCTCCAATATAACGGCGTGAAAATAAGCGCCTCGGCGAAATGCCTTGATGACGCAAAAGAAAGGTTCATCGGGAAGCTCGAAGAGTATATCGGCGGCCCTGGTGAAAAGAAAATAACCTCGAAAATCGCGCTGACGGAGTACATGGAAAAGTGGCTCGAAACCGTCCGTCGGCCCAGCGTGAAGGAAGTGACGTATGAGGGCTACTATCGGACATTCAAGAATTATATTTGCCCCGCCCTCGGTCGGCTCTCGATTTCCGAAATAAAGTCTTTCGATCTCCAAGAGCTTGTAAACCGATACTCCGACGACGGGAAAAATCGAACAGCGAAGAAGATCTACCAACTTCTTGCGGCCGTGTTTGCTCACGCTGTGAGCGATGGCCTCCTCCCGCGCTCTCCAATGGAAAAGGTTGTGTTGCAAAGGTACGAGGTCGAAAATGGCGTACCCTTGACGCGGGAAGAGGAGGCGGCCTTCATGGCGGAACTGCGGAGCGCCCCGACGATCTACCGTCAGGCGTTCGCCCTAATGCTCTATACGGGCATAAGGCGCTCCGAGCTCGCGTCCGTTGAGATCGCCGACGGATGGGTGCGCTTAACGTCTGCGAAGCAAAGAAAGGGGTTTAAGGAGAAGGTACGGCGCCTGCCGATCTCTCCGATGCTTGCGCGCGTGCTCCCCCTTATCGACCTTGATAGGGTTCGCCTGTTGAAGCCGAACAAAATGACCCATAAATTCAAAGAATACTTCCCCGAACACCACCTCCACGACCTTCGCCATACCTTTATAACCCGAGCGCAGGAATGCAAGATCCAGCGCGAGCTCGTGAGCTTTTGGGTCGGCCATTCGGCTGACTCGTCTGTGACCTCGAACGTCTATACCCACTTCGAGTCCTGCCCGGAACTCCAGATCGAGCTTATGGCGATGTTCAAATACGAGCTCTGATCGGCTCGTAGTCCCAATTTAGTCCCAACTTTTCGGAACCTTTTTCCCGAAAATGAAAATGCCGCCGCTAAAAAAGCGGCGGCAAAAGGGGCTGATTGATAAAAAAATACCCCGAAAACGGGGTTTTTGGAGGCGCCACCCGGATTTGAACCGGGGAGTCAGGGTTTTGCAGACCCTTGCCTTACCACTTGGCTATGGCG
>CANPVI010000019.1 GCA_947581665.1 uncultured Atopobiaceae bacterium
TCGGCGTGGGTTTCAATGGTAGCGGATGGCGAGGGCGCTTAGGAGCGGTGGGGGCGCGGGCTACCCGAAGGCTTCACACGACCGATGATGGCATCGAGGGCGGCACGGCTCTCGGGGCTCAGGCGATCCTCGAGCGCCATGCGTCCCTTGCCCGAGAGGCGCTCGTCACTTTCGCGCTCGTCCTCGATCGCGTCCACCTCGCGCGCGAGAAGGGCGCTCGACATGAGCGAGACGGGCACGCCCGCCACCGTCGCGCGAATCGTGTTATCCGAGGTCACGAGCGTGACCGGCCGTCCCGCGTCGCGCGCCTCGGTCACCATCTGCTCGATCACCGAATCCGCCGACTGGCCCGATCTCGAGAACACCACGCGCACGCCGCCGATCGTACGATCGGCCCGTTCGGTGGAGAGGTTGCGCGCGCCATCGTAGACGATCAACGCCTCGAAGCTCCCCGCCGCAAAGCTCGCCACGTCCGCGAGCAACGCCTCGCGGGCGCGATCGAAGGGGTCGGTGGTGAGACGGCTCGCCGCAGGTCCGAGGCCCTTTCCGGGCTCGTTCAAGAGGGAGAGGTAGGCGTCACTCGCGTAGATGGCGTTGTAGCCGTCCACCACGAGAAGCGGGAGCGAGCGCGCCTTGGCCATCTCACGCCTCGGAGGCGCCAAGTTCGTCGAGCTCGCCGAGGGCGTGGCGCAGCCACTCGTAGCAAAAGACCGTCGCCGCCTGGGCCACGTTGAGCGATTCGATGCGGCCCACGACGGGAAGCGCCACCAAAAGGTCGGCGTGCTCCTGCACGAGGCGCGAGACGCCCTTGTCCTCGTTTCCCATCACGAGGCAGATGCGCCCGGAAAGGTCACTCTCCCAGATGCTCGCCTCCGCGTGCTCGGTTGCGCACACCACCCAGAAACCCGCGCGCTTGAGCTCGTCGAGGGCGCTCGCGAGGTTCGGCACCTGCGCGATGGGAAGGTGCGCGAGGGCGCCTGCGCTCGATTTATAGGCGCCAGGGCCCGCGCCCGCCGCGCGCCGGTTCGCGACCACGAGCCCGCTCGCGCCCACGCACTCCGCAGAGCGCGCGATCGCGCCGAGGTTGCCCTCGTCTTGCACGTGGTCGAGGACCACGACGAGCGCGTCGTCCTCCCCCGCCGCCTCGATGATGTCCGCGAGCTCGGCATAGGAAAAGGGCGCGATCTCGAGGAGGATTCCCTGGTGGTTCCCGCCGTAGGAGAGGCCGTCGAGCGTGGCCTTGGAGACGGTCCTCA
Organism: uncultured Atopobiaceae bacterium; assembly: GCA_947581665.1. GTDB lineage: Bacteria > Actinomycetota > Coriobacteriia > Coriobacteriales > Atopobiaceae > CANRLS01. The sequence goes on from CANPVI010000019.1 coordinate 1,257, forward strand.
CCTCGACGTCGCGCTCCTCGAGATCTGCGATGAGGCGCGCGAGGGTGGCGTCGCGACCATGCTGCGCCTCGGCGATGAATGCCTGGCGGATGGGGAGGTCGGCCTCAAGCGCCTCGGCCACCGAGCGGCGTCCATAGACCACATCACCCGTGAGCTGGGCCCTCTCAGACGTCGTGCGGGGACGGCCACGGTAAGGGCGCGGCGCTTCGGGCCGCCTGCGGCCGCGATTCTGCGATCGCGCGCCCCGTGGGGCCCCCGTGCCTCGAGATGGCCCCTTGCCCGCGCGACGCGCTCCGCTCCGTGGGTCCGAGCCCTTCGCACCGCCCTTGGCGTTTCTCGAGCTCGCCATGCTAGGCCTCACGCGCGACGACCCGCGAGCCCGTGGGGGTGTCCTCCACCACGAGGCCGAGCGCGGAGATGCGATCGCGGATGGCGTCGGCGGTGCCCCAGTCCTTGGCCTTGCGCGCGCTCGCACGCGCCGCGATGAGCGCCTCCGCGGCCTCGTCGGTCTCGTCGCCCGCAAAGCCGGCGAGCTCTCGGGCGAGATCCACGAGCTCCTCGGGAAGCGTGGCCTTCTCGCCCTCCACCGAGATGCCGAGGATGCCGAAGAGCTCCACGAGCGCCTCGGCCGCCGCGCGGGCGACGTTGGGCTGCGCGCCCTCCCCCACCTCGGCGAGGTAGGTGTTCGCCTTCGTGGCGAGCGTGAAGAGCGCGCCGATGGCGCCCGCAGTGTTGAAGTCATCGTCCATGGCGCCGAAGAACTCGTGTCGCGCTTCGTCCACCGCACTCTGGAGCGCGGTCGTGGGCGCCTCTGCGGCACCCGGCTCGCTCGCGGCGCCCGCGGCATCGTCGCGCGCCGCCCAGAGGAGCGCGGAGACGGTGTTCTTGATGCGCTCCCACGCGCCCACGGCGCCCTCGAGGCGCTCGAAGGAGAAGTCGAGCGGCGAGCGGTAGTGGGTCTGCAGGAGCAGGAGGCGGAGCGCGTCCGCGGGATAGCGGTCGAGCACTTCCTTCAGCGTGTGGAAGTTCCCGAGGCTCTTGCTCATCTTCTCGCCGTCGACGCGAAGCATCCCGGAGTGCATCCAGAGGTTCGCGATCGGCGTGCCCCAAGCGGCCTCGGCCTGGGCGTTCTCGTTTTCGTGATGGGGAAAGACGAGGTCGGAGCCCCCGCCGTGGATGTCAATCGGCACGCCGAGGTAGCGCCTCGCCATGGCCACGCACTCCGTGTGCCAGCCGGGCGCCCGGCGCCCCACGGGCTCTCCCACGAGGGTTCGCCCGGCTTCGCGGCCTTCCAGAGGGCGAAGTCCGCGCTCTCGCGCTTGTCCTCGTCCACCTCCACCCGCGCGCCCGCGAGGAGGTCCTCCACGCGGCGCCCGGAGACCTCGCCGTAGGTGGGGCAGGAGGAGACGGAGAAGTAGACATCGCCCGCGGGCGTGGCGTAGGCGTGCCCGCCCTCCACGAGCTCCTCGATGAGGGCGATCATCTGCGGGATCTCCTCGGTGGCCTTGGGCTGCACACTCGGTGGCTCCACGCCCATCCGCCTCATCTGCTCGCGGAAGGCGTCGGAGTACTCGCTCGCCACCTCGGCCGCGCTTCGGCCCTCCTCGGCGGCGCGGTTGATGATCTTGTCGTCCACGTCGGTGAGGTTCTGCACGAAGGTGACGTCGTAGCCTTTCGCCTCGAGGTAGCGGCGTATGGCGTCGAAGGCCACGAAGGTGCGTCCGTTGCCGATGTGGATCTGGTCGTAGACCGTGGGGCCGCAGACGTACATGCGCACGTGCCCCTCTTCGCGCGGGGCGAACTCGCGCTTCGCGCGACGTTCGGTGTCATAGATCTGCATCTTCGCGATCCTCCTCCGCTCGGGCTTGCGCCTGCGCCTCGAGCTGGCGCTCGAGCTGGGCGATCCTCGCCTCGAGGATGGTGATGGTCTGGTCGATGGGGTCAGGCAGGTATTGGCGGTGGCGCGCCGTCTCGGGGCCCACGGGCTCGCCGAGGTCGTCGGCCGCGCGGCGCACGCGCACGCCGCAATTCGTGGTCACGTGCCCCGGCACGCCCACGACGGTGCAGCGCGGCGGCACGTCCTTCACCACCACGGCGCCGCCGCCCACCTTCGCGTAGTCGCCGATGGTCACGTTGCCGAGCACGCTCGCACCCACGCCCACGATCACGTGGTTTCCGAGCGTGGGATGGCGCTTGCCGGTCTCCTTGCCGGTGCCGCCGAGCGTGGCGCCCTGGTAGAGCATGCAGTCGTCGCCGATGATCGTGGTCTCGCCGATGACGATGCCCATGCCGTGGTCGATCACGAAGCGGCGCCCGATGGTGGCCGCCGGGTGGATCTCCACGCCGAACTTCTTGCGCGCACGCGTGGAACAGTAGCGCGCGAGGCCCTTGTGGCCGTGGACCCACAGCCAGTGCTCGCGGCGATGCGCCCAGATGGCGCGCATGCCGGGTGAGTTCAGCACGATCGAGAGCGTTGAGGTGGCCGCGGGGTCGCGCTGCCGAAACGCCTCGATGTCCTCTTTCATTCGCTTGAACATGCGGCTAAGTCTAGCCGTCGAAGTCCCTGTGCGCGGCTTTCAGGCGCGGGCATCGAGAAGGCAGGTGGCGATGGCCGCCATGCCCTCCTTCTCGCCCACGAAGCCGAGGCCCTCGAAGGTGGTGGCCTTGAGACCCACGCATTCCACGGAAACGCCCAGCGTACGGGCTATGTTCTCGCGCATTGCGCGCTTGTGGGGCGCGATCTTCGGCGCGTCCGCGCAGAGGGTGATGTCGCAGTCCACCACCGAGAGGCCCGCCTCGCCGAGCTTTCCCGCCACGCGCGCGAGGAGCTCGAGCGAATTCGCGCCCTCGAGCGCGGGATCGCTGTCCGGGAAGAGCTCGCCGATATCGGGGAGCCGCGCGGCGGAGAGGAGCGCGTCCATGAGCGCGTGGCACACCACGTCGGCATCCGAGTGGCCGGCAAGGCCGAGGTCCGAGGGAAGCCGAACGCCGCCCAGGATGAGCGGGCGTCCGAAGACGAGCTGGTGGACGTCCACGCCGTTGCCGATGCGCATCTAGAACTCCTCGTCCCACTGCCTCGAGAGGCGTTCGGTGAGGAGCGCCTCCGCCATCTCGAGATCCTCGGGTACGGTGATCTTCAGGTTGTCGCGCGAGGAGGGCACGCAGATCACGGTGCCGCCCCAGCGCTCCACCGCCGCCGCGTCGTCGGTGAAGTCCCAGCCCTCGGCCACCGCCTCGGCGAGCGCCTCGCGAAGGTGGCGGGTGCGAAAGGTCTGCGGGGTCTGCGCGCACCAAAACCGCGAGCGCTTGGGCGTGTAGTTGATCACGCCACGCTCGCAGACCTTGAGGGTGTCCGTGGCGGGATAGGCCGCGATGGCGCCGGAGAGCGAGGAATCCTCGCGCAAAGCCGCGAGCGTCGCCTCGAAGGTCTCCGGGCTCACGAGCGGGCGCGCGCCGTCGTGGATGCACACGTAGGGCATGTTCGCCGGCACGAGGGAGAGCCCCGCCGCCACCGACGACTGGCGCGTGCGGCCAGCCTTCGCGAAGAGGATGTCCGCGGAATACGGCATGCTCGCGAGCGCGCGGCGAAGCGCGCGATCGTCATCTTGGCGGCACACGACCACGATGAGGTCGATCGAGGGGGCCTCCGCGGCCGCCTGCACGCTCCACATCGCCATCGGCATGCCGAGGATCGGCACGAGCGCCTTCCCCTGGCGAAGGCCGAGACGCTCGCCCCGGCCGCCGCACACGACCACGCACGCAGCGTCCTGGGCCACGCTCGCCGCGAGGCCCTGGCGCCTGGGGAGGGTTTCGGGCGCGAGCACCTACTCCCTCCGGACCCTCATGCGATCGAGGCTGTCGGCGAGGATCGTGGGCTCACGCACGCCGGCATCCTGCAGGCGCTCGGGGTTGTCCTCGATGTCGTCGAGGAGCTCCTGCAGCGAGCCGTATTCATCCACGATCTTGTCCGCGATGCCCTGGCGCACCACGCTCACGCGGTTCAGCGTGCGCAGGCCGAGCGGCGAGACGATGGAATCCTCGCGGAGGTTCTCGTAGCCCAGCATGCGGCCCACGAGCTCGGGATCGCGGAAATCGGTGTCGCTCATCGCGCGGAAGGCCGCGCGCACCGCGCGCGCGTTCGCCGTGGAGCTGTCGCGCGCGTAGTCGCGGATCATGAGGTTGTATTCCTCTTCCATGTCGCCCAGGTGCTGCTCCTCCTGCATGGCGATGGTGCGCCCTTGGTCGCCGAGCTGGCGGATGAGGTCGTCGAGCTCCTCGGCGGCCGTCATGAGCACCTCGAAGGACGAGAAGATGCGCGCGATGTCCGCGAGCGTCACGTAGTTGTCGAGCTCAAGCGAGGTGAGGCGAAGGAGGTTCCTGTCGAGCGCCTGGCGCGTGGACTGCAGCGTGATGAGGAGCTGATTCACGAGGGCCATGAGCTCGGCGATCGTGTGGATCGCGAAGCTCTCGCCGTCGATGTAGACGTGGGCCACCTGCCGGCGCTCGGAGATGGAGATCACCATCGCGTCGGTTTGCGAGGAGATGCGCGACGCGGTGCGGTGGCGCATGCCCGTCTCGAAGGTGGGGATCTCGGCGTCGGGGTTCAGGTGGAAGTTCGCGCGGTAGATGCGCTTCAGCTTCTCGTCCACGACGATCGCGCCGTCCATCTTCGAGAGCTCGAAGAGGCGGTTCGCGGAGAAGTCGATGTCCAGGGGAAAGCCGTCGTTTCCCGCGGCGATGACGGACTCCACATCCCCCACGCAGATGAGCGCTCCCAGATGGCCGGCGAGGATCATGTCGAGCGCGCGGCGAAGCGACGTGCCCGGCGCGGTGAGACGCTTGGCCTCCTCGAAGCGTTCCTCCAGCGTGGGGTGTGCGGTCCTCTCAGGCAATGGTGAAACCTCTCAGCCTTCCTGCGAACTGTCCTGTGCGGGCGCCATGCCGTGGGGCGCGGGCGAGGGGATGGTGCTCCAGCTCTCGCGCGCCTTCGGGCGCTCCATCGTCTCGCGGACGCGCGGCGCGGGGATCTCGCCCTCGCGCCCGGAGAAGACGAGCTCGTCGTCGACCTCGTCCACCATGATGATATGGCCAGGGCCCCATTCGCCGCCCAAGAGCCGCTCGGCGAGCGGATCCTCGACGAGCGTCTGGATGGCGCGACGGAGCGGGCGCGCACCGTACACGGTGTCCGTACCGTCCTTGATGAGCTTGGCGCGCGCGGCGTCGGTGAGCTCGATCGACATGCCCTCGGCGATGAGGCGGTCGCGGAGATCGGCGATCATGAGGTCGACGATCTGGTTCAGCTCCTCGGTGCCGAGCGACGTGAAGACCACGATCTCATCCACGCGGTTCAGGAACTCGGGGCGGAAGACGCGCTTGAGCTCGCCGTTCACGCGGCTCTTGATCTCCTGGTGCGAGAGGCCCTCCTTGCCCTGCGTGCCGAAGCCCATGGGTGCGGTCGTGGCGATCTCGCGGGCGCCGATGTTGGAGGTCATGATGATGACCGTGTTCGAGAAGTCCACCTTGCGGCCCTGGCCGTCGGTGAGGCGCCCCTCGTCGAGGATCTGCAAGAGCACGTTGAAGACGTCGGGGTGCGCCTTCTCGATCTCGTCGAAGAGCACGACGGAGTAGGGCTTGCTGCGCACGGCCTTCGTGAGCTCGCCGCCCTCGTCGTAGCCCACGTATCCCGGAGGCGCGCCCACGAGCTTGGAGACGTTGAACTTCTCCATGTACTCGGACATGTCGAAGGTGATGAGCGCGTCCTCGGAGCCGAAGAGGAACTCGGCGAGGCTCTTCGCGAGTTCGGTCTTGCCGACGCCGGAGGGCCCGAGGAAGATGAACGAGCCGCCGGGGCGACGCGGATCCTTGAGCGGCGAGCGCGAGCGACGGATGGCGCGCGCCACCGAGCTCACGGCCTCGTTCTGGCCGATCACGCGCTCGTGGAGCACCTCCTCGCAGCGCAGGAGCTTCGAGGTCTCGGCCTCGGTGAGGTTCGAGACGGGCACGCCGGTGATGAAGGACACCACGTCGGCGATGTCGGCGGCGGAGACCTCCACCACCGAGGAATCCATCTCCTCGTGCCACTTCTTCTCGAGCTCGGCGCGACGCTCGGTGAGCTCGCTCTCCTCGTCGCGCAGGCGCGCGGCGAGCTCGAACTCCTGCGCGTTCGCGGCGCGGGCCTTCTCCTCGCCCACGCGCTCGAGCTCGGCGTCGATGGCCTGGATGTCGTCCGGGACGATCACCTTGTGCACGCGGGTGCGCGCGCCGGCCTCGTCGATGACGTCGATGGCCTTGTCCGGCAGGAAGCGGTCCTGGATGTAGCGCGAGGAGAGCACCACGGCCTGCTCGATGGCCTCGGGCGTGTAGTGCACGTGGTGGTGCGACTCATAGCGCTCTTGGAGGCCCTGGAGGATGACGATCGTGTCCGCCACGGAGGGCTCGCCGATGTTGATCGGCTGGAAGCGCCGCTCGAACGCGGAATCCTTCTCGATGTGCTTGCGGTACTCGTCGGCCGTGGTGGCGCCGATGACCTGGATCTCGCCGCGCGAGAGCGGCGGCTTCAGGATGGAGGCGGCGTCCACGGAGCCCTCGGCCGAGCCCGCGCCGATGAGGGTGTGGATCTCGTCGATGAAGAGCATGTCGTTTTCCGAGCCCATGACCTCGTTGATCACGCGCTTCAAGCGCTCCTCGAACTCGCCGCGGTACTTCGAGCCGGCCACGATGGCGGCCACGTCGAGGGTCCAGATCTGCTTGCCGCGCAGCACCTCTGGGACGTTGCCGGAGGCGATGAGCTGGGCGAGGCCCTCCGCGATGGCGGTCTTGCCCACGCCTGGGTCCCCGAGGATGAGCGGGTTGTTCTTCTGGCGGCGCGCGAGCACCTGCATCACGCGCTCGATCTCGAGGTCGCGCCCGATGACGGGATCGAGCTTGCCCTCGGCGGCGAGCGCCGTGAGGTTGCGGCCGAACTCGGAGAGGAGCGACTTGCCGTCCTTCTGCTGCGGCATGCCGCCCATCATGTCCGGACCGCCCATCGGCATGCCAGCCGGGCCCTGCGGGCGCTGCTGGCCGCGGCCCTCGGGCGTCTGCGCGATGAGTTCGTTCACGGCGTTGCGCACGGCATCGCCGGATACGCCCATGCGGGAGAGCGCCTCCATGGCGCGACCGTTGCCCTCGCGCACGAGGCCGAGGAGCAGGTGCTCGGTGGAGATGTAGGTCTGCCCACGGGCGATCGTCTCGCGAAACGCGCCCTCGAGCACGTGCTTCGCCTTGGGCGTGAAGGGGATGTGGCCGCCGGGCACATCCTCGGGCTCGCTGGTGGTGAGGCTCTTCACGCAGGCGAGGGTCTCGTCGTAGGTGATCTCGAGGCGGGCGAGCGCTTGAGCGGCGATGCCGTCCTCTTGCTTGATGAGGCCGAGCAGCAGGTGCTCGATGCACACGAAGCTCTGGCCGAGGTTGCGGGCCTCGGTTTGGGCGAGGGACATCGCCTTGCGCGCTTTCTCGGTGAACTTGTCGAACATGTCGTCCCTCCTTGGTCAGGCTCGCCTCTCCGGACGCAGCGACGGGAACGCGATGACGTCACGGATGGAAGCCCTGTCAGTCACTAGCATGGCCAAACGATCGATGCCGATCCCGATGCCTCCGGTGGGCGGCAGGCCCACCTCGAGGGCACGCACGTAGTCGGCGTCGTACTCCATGGCCTCCTCGTCGCCCGCGTCCTTCGCGGCGAGCTGGGCGAGGAACCGCTCCTTCTGGTCCACGGGGTCGTTGAGCTCGGCGAACGCATTCGCGTACTCATGCCCCGAGATCACGAGCTCGAAGCGGTGGGTGAGGCGGGGGTCGTCCGCCTTGCGCTTGGCAAGCGGCGACACCTCGACGGGATAGTCGCATACGAAGGTCGGCCCCGTGATCTCGCCTTCGCAAAGCTCGTCGTAGAGGTGGAAGATGAGGCGTCCCGCACCCCAGCTCCCCTCGAACTCGAGCCCGAGGCGCTCGTGGATGGCGCGAAGTTCCTCGACGGGCGTGTCCATGCTCACGGCCTCGCCGACGCGCGCGCTCACGAGCTCGGCCATCGACACGCTCTCCCACGGCTTCCCGAGGTCGAGCGTGGTGCCCTGGTACTCCACGACGGTGGTGCCGAGCACCTCCCGGGCCGCGGCGCGGAAGATCCCCTCGCAGAGCGCCTTCATGTCCTCGAGGTCGGCGAAGGCGCGATAGGCCTCGAGCGTCGTGAACTCGGGGTTGTGCGTGGCGTCCATGCCCTCGTTCCTGAATTGCCGCCCGAGTTCGAAGACGCGCGGAATGCCGCCCACCACGAGGCGCTTCAGGTGGAGCTCCGTGGCGATGCGCAGGTAGAAGTCGGTGTCGAGCGCGTTGTGGTGCGTCTTGAAGGGACGCGCGTTCGCTCCGCCGAGGGTCTCCTGGAGCATTGGGGTCTCCACCTCGACGTAGCCCTCTCGCTCCATGTAGCGCCGGATGGCCGAGACCATGAGCGAGCGCGCGAGGAGCACGTCGCGCACCTCGGGGTTGACGATCATGTCCGCGTAGCGCTGGCGATAGCGCGTCTCGGGGTCCGCGAGCCCGTGGAACTTCTCGGGAAGCGGGCGCAGCGCCTTCGAGAGGAGCGCGACCGTCACAGGGGCGATGGAGAACTCGCCGCGACGCGTGCGGATGGCCTCGCCCGTGGCGGAAACGATGTCGCCCACGTCGAGCGTGCCCACGAGCTCCCAGCTCTTAGGCTCGACGACGTTCGCGCGGCAGAAGAGCTGGCACTGGCCGGTGGAATCCTCGAGGTCGATGAACGCCATCTTGCCGTGGCGGCGGATGGAGCGGATGCGCCCCGCGACGGTGTGGTCCTCGCCGGAGGAGGCGCCGTCTGCGAGCTCGGCGTAGCGCTCCTTCAGCGCGGAGATGTTGCGGCCGAGATCCTCGCCCGCGAGGCCGCGGTCGAAGGTTGCGGGATAGGCCTCACGGCCCGCCGCGAGGATCGCCTCGCGCTTGGCCATGCGCACCTCACGCTCGGAGAGGGCGGCGTTCTCGGGCGCAGGCGTCCCTGTGGCAGGCGCCCCCTGTGTGGCTTCCACGTGCTCGCTTGTCTCCATGGGATCCTCGTCTGTGGTCGTCTCGCTCGTGCTTCCTGATAAAAGCGCCCCAGGGCCGTTGGCTCCGGGGCGCGTGGTCGTGCGGGATGTGGGCCGTGATTGCGCCTCGGGCTGCTCCTAACGCTCGATCGAAACGACTTTGTAGGAGCGCTCGGCACCGCTCGGAGTCTTGAGGGAGCAGGTCTGGCCCACCCCGAGACCCATGAGTGCCTTGCCCATCGGGGATTCGTTCGAGATGCGGTGCGCGAGCGAATCGGTCTCGGTGGTGCCCACGATGGTGAAGGTCGTCTGCTTGCCGCCGGCGTCCTCCACCGTCACCTTGCAGCCGAGCGCCACGGACGACACGTCCTCCGTGGCCTCGATGATGGTGGCGTTCGCGAGCATCGCGTTGATCTCGGAGATGCGGGCGATGTTGCGCGCCTGGTCATCGCGCGCGGCGTCGTACTCGGCGTTCTCGGAGAGGTCGCCGAAATCCTTCGCCTTGCGGATGGCTTCGGTGATCTCCTTTGCGCGCTCGCCCTCGCGCCACTCGAGCTCCTCCTTGAGCTTCGCGTAGCCTTCCGGCGTGAGGGAGATGTGCGTGTCGGCCATGGCGCTCTTGCCTTTCGGATGGCGGCTGGGTGCGGACGGTGCTACTGGTTCACGTTCGTGGTGGTCGTCGTCTCTTCCTTCACGTCGACGACGTTAGAGCTCTCGATCTGCGCCGGCTGGGCCGGAGCCTCTGCGGTGGTGGTCGTGGTGGTCGTGGTCTCCGTGGTGGAGGTGGTGGACTCCATGCCCTCGCGAATGTTCTTCACGGTCTTACCAAGGGAGGACCCGAGCTTCGGCAGGTTCTTGGGGCCGAAGATCAGCAGCACGACGACAAGGATGATGAGGAGCTCCCAAATCCCCATTCCAAAGATCTTCATACGTATCTCCTTCGTGAGCGCAGTGCTCAACCGCGATTTGCGGCATGCCCCGTAAGAATAGGCCCTTTTCGCGGCACCGGCTAGTATAGAAAGCGCGAAAATCTCACACAATCGCACTTAGGTTTTTTCACCGAGCCTCCATAGATGCGCGCATCGTCCGAGCTCAGAAGCCATGCGCCACGAGATGCCGTGCGCATGGCGATTTTCCAATCAGCGCACGAAGTCCGCGGCTTCCCCACAAGCGCAGGGATATTCGCCCGGCATGGCCCCCACGATGGCGCCCACGAGCGCACGTACGTGCTCGATGTTCGTGGCGAAGACGCGCTGCACGTCCTCCCACGTGACGGCCGCGTACTCTCCGAGGCCGGCGTCGTAGTCGGTGACCAGCGAGACGTTCGCGTAGTGGAGCCCGAGCTCGCGCGCGAGCCAGCCCTCGGGGTAGGCCGTCATGGAGACCACGTCCCACCCCATCGAGCTGAACCATTCGCTCTCGGCGCGCGTGGAGAAGCGCGGACCCTGGATGGTGACGACCGTGCCCCTCTCGTGGACGGTGAGGCCGAGGTCGCGCGCGCAATCCACCGCGACCCCGCGAAGGGTCGGGCAGTAGGGCTCCGCCGAGGAAAGATGCTGGACCGTGAGCGATTCGCGATGCGTGAAGAAGGTGTCCTTGCGGCCGTTCGTGCGATCGACGAACTGGTCGCACACCACCACGTCGCCGGGGTGGATGTCGAGCGAGAGCGAGCCCACCGAGCAGGTGCCGATGACCTGCCTCACGCCGAGCATGCGCATGCCGTAGAGGTTCGCGCGGTAGTTCACCTCCGCAGGCGGGATGGAGTGGTTGCGACCGTGGCGCGGCAGGAAGCACACGCGCCTGCCGGCGATGGTGCCGATCGTGTAGGTGTCCGACGGACGCCCGAAGCGCGTGTCGAGGAGCACCTCCTCGTAGTCGCCCTCGAAAAGCGAATAGAAGCCCGATCCGCCGAAGATTCCGATTTCCGCCTGCGGAAGCTCGCTTGCCATGCGCCGCTCCTCCCACGTCGCCCCCTGATACGGCTCCATTATCGGCCTTTGGGCGCGCCAAAAAACATATGGTTGAAGACAACCTGAATGCTTGGCCCTACCTGCGGCGCCGTAGAATGGCCTTCGAAGATCGTCGTTTTAGGGCCAAGGGGGGCGGCGCGGTGCGGGGGGCAGACGCGAAGCGATGCGTGAGCCGTGCCGATGCGCTGCGGCTCGCCGGGCTCGCGTGTGCGAGCGGAGCCTGCGCGTGGCTCGCCTCAGGCCTTGCGGGCTGCGGCGAGGCGGCGTCCGAGGGATACCAAGGCCCCACCCTCACCCCGGGCACGCTCACCATCATCTCCTCCATCAACTGGCCACCCTTCGTGATCAGCGAGGATGGCGCGGACAAGGGGCTCGGCGTCTCCGTGTGCAACACGATCGGAGAGGAGCTCGGGCTCGACCTCGACGCGTTGAGTTGCGAGACGGACGCGGAGGTCTACAGCGCGCTCAGCGCCGGCAAGGCCGACCTCGGCGGCGTCATCGCGCGCGAGGACGAGGTGCCCGAGGGGTTCGCCCCAAGCGAATCCATCATGCCCTGCAACATCTCGCTCGTCTCCAAGGGCGAGCTGCGGGAGAACGACCTCGGGGACCTCGACGTGCCCGAGACGCAGATCCTCGCCATCGACCACCCCGTCGTGCGCGAGTGGATCGAATCCACCTTCACCGACTTGAAGGTCACCTACAAGGAGGACCCCCTCGCCATCCTGAACGCCGTGCGCGCGGGCACCGTACCCTTCTGCGTGCTCACGCGCCCCGAGGCGCTCTACTACCTGAACTCCGTGTACACCACGCTCACGGAGGGCATGCTCGTGGTCACGGGCGAGAGGTTCACCTTCGTGACGCTCGAGGAGAACCGGGAGCTCATCGACGCGGTGGACGGCGTGATCGTGGGCCTCGAGGATTCCGGTGAGATCGCCTCGCTCGAGGCCATGTGGTTCGGCACGCAGCTCATGAGCGATTAGCGCGCGTGCGCTTCGACGCACGCCGCCCGGACGGACCTGGCAGCGGCGCCGCTAGTCTTGGATGTTGCCGATGAACGCGGCGGTGCGCTCGTTTTGCGGATGGTCGAAGACGGCCTCGGGCGTGCCCTCCTCCACGACGACGCCACCCTCCATGAAGACGACGCGGTCTGCCACGTCGCGCGCGAACCCCATCTCGTGGGTGACGACGATCATCGTCATGCCGGAGTTCAGCGCGAGGTCGCGCATGACGTCGAGGACGCCGCGCACGAGCTCGGGGTCGAGGGCGCTCGTGGG
>CANPVI010000020.1 GCA_947581665.1 uncultured Atopobiaceae bacterium
CTCGGGCGCGACGGCACCGTCTCCGACTTCGAGCTCTACGTGCTTGGCATTCGCGATGGCAGCCAGCTCGATGCCATGGTGCGTCAGCTCGCGAACGAGGAGACGGTGGAGGTCGTGGCAGATGACGCCACCTACACCGTCGAGGACCTCATGGGCGTGCAGATGAAGCTCGTCCTCGCCGCCGACTACTACACCTACGATTCCAAGCACGACGTCTGGATGGACAAGTCCGACGACGAGGCCTACATGGCCGACCTCATCGCCAACGGCGAAGACCTGAACGTCGTGGGCGTGATCCAGCCGAACGAGGAGGCCACCTCGGCGTTCCTCACGGCGGGCGTCTACTACACGCCCGAGCTCGTGGAGCACCTCGTCGACGAGGCGGGAAAGAGCGAGATCGTCAAGGCCCAGCTCGAAGACCCCAAGGTGGACGTCTTCAACGGCCTCACCTTCGAGGAGGAGCAGGAAGGCGAGGGCGATAACGGCTTCGACCCCGAATCGCTCTTCTCCATCGACGAGGACGCGATGGCGGATGCCTTCCAGTTCGACGAGGCTGCGCTCGACATCGACACCTCGGCGCTCGGCGGGATCGATCTCTCGGGGCTCGATCTCTCCGGCCTCGGCGGCCCCGGCCAAACCGAGGTGCCCGACATGCACTTCACGCTCGAGGATCTCGGCATCGACCCCTCGACGCTCGTCCAGCCCATGCCCGCCGAGACCGTCGAGGCGATGACGCAGGCGCTCGCGGGCGGCTATGCGGCCTACCTGCAGCAATGGGCGCAATCCGGCGGCCAGGCCGCAGGCGAGGAGCCCCTCACCTTCGAGGAGTGGATGAACACGGAGGCCGCGCAGGCCATCGTCTCGCAGTTCGTGGACGGCTACACCGCCTCGGTGACCCAGCAGGTGATGGAGCAGGTCACCGAGGCCATGAGCGTCTACATGAACCAGGTCATGACCTCCTACGCGACGGCCGTCCAGCAGCAGATCCAAGCCCAGATGCAGCTCCTCACCGATCAAATCGCCGCGCAGATCGAGACGCAGATGCAGCAGATGATGGCGAACGTCACCACGCAGCTCGCGCAGAACATGCAAAACGCGATCTCTATCGACGCCGACGCCTTCGCCGGGGCCTTCCAGATGAACGTCGACGAGGAGACGCTCTCCGACCTCATCCTCGCGATGCTCTCCAACAGCGATACCAGCTACGAGGGCAACCTCGCACGGCTCGGCTACGCGAGCCTCGCGGAGCCCTCGGAGATCGAGATCTACCCGCGCGACTTCGAGGCCAAGCAGTCCATCATCGACATCCTCGACGCCTATAACGAGCGCATGGCCGATGAGGGCGCCGAAGAGAAGCAGATCTCCTACACCGATGTCGTCGGCACGCTCATGACCTCCGTCACGACGATCATCAACATGATCTCGACGATGCTCATCGCCTTCGTGTCGATCTCGCTCGTGGTGAGCTCGATCATGATCGGCATCATCACCTACATCTCGGTGCTCGAGCGCACGAAGGAGATCGGGATCCTGCGCGCCGTGGGCGCGAGCCGTGGCGACATCTCCGCGATCTTCGACGCCGAGACCGTGATCGAGGGCCTCGCCGCCGGCCTCATCGGCGTGGGCGTGACGCTCTTCGCCTCGATCTTCGTGAACATCGCGGTGCTCGACATCTTCGACGTGCCGAACATCATGCAGCTCTCGCCGGTGGCCGCGATCGTGCTCATCGCCATCAGCGTCGCCCTCTCGTTCATCGCCGGTCTCATCCCGGCCTCGTCGGCGGCACGCAAGGATCCGGTAGAGGCCCTGCGTACTGAATAGGCCGATGCCGCGGGGCGCTACACTTTCCCCGACGTGGAAAGGAAGCGATATGACTAAACGCAACAGCACGAAATCTCGCCTCGCCTCGCGGTTTTTCAGCGCCTTCGCGGTGCTTGCGATTGCCTGCGCCGTCCTCGCGCTTACGGCGTGCGCGCCCGCGGAAAGCGCGCCCGCGGAAGGCGAGGCGTCGACTGACATCGGTCGCGCGCAGGCGCCTACGGACGTCTCCGTGATGTCCATGACGGGGCCGACGTCGATCGGCCTCCTCGACCTCATGGAGAAGGCGGAGAACGGCGAGACCGTCGATACGTACCAGTTCGACATCGTGGGCACCGCCGATGAGATCACGGGGAAGGTGGTCTCAGGCGACGTGGATATCGCGCTCGTGCCGGCGAACGTAGCCTCGGTCCTCTACAACAAGACCGAGGGCGCCATCTCCGTCATCGACATCAACACGCTCTCCGTGCTCTACCTCGTGACGGGCGACCCCGCCATCACGAGCTTCGATGACATCGCCGGCAAGACCGTCTACCTCACGGGCAAGGGCACCACGCCTGAGTACGTGACGCGCTACCTCATCGAGCAGAAGGAGCTCTCGAACGTGCAGCTCGAGTTCAAGAGCGAAGCGCAGGAGCTCGCGGCCACGCTTGCGGCGGATCCCACGGCGATCGCCATCATGCCGCAGCCCTTCGCGACGGCCGCGATGGCGAAGAACGCCGAGCTCAAGAGCGTGGTGAACCTCGGCGACGTGTGGAAGGAAGTGGCACCGGAGGGCTCCGAGCTCGTCACGGGTGTGACGATCGTGCAAAACGATTTCGCGAAGGAGCATCCGGATGCCGTGACCCGCTTCCTCGAGGGCCAAACCGCGAGCGTGCAGGCCGTGCTCGCCGATCCCGCGGCCTTCAGCCAGATGGTGGTGGACAAGGGCATCATCGCGAGCGCGCCGGTGGCCGAGAAGGCGATCGGGCAGTGCTCCTTGACCTGCATCTCCGGCGAGGACATGAAGTCCGCGCTCGAGGGCTATCTCGACGTGCTGAGCAGCTTCGACGCGGCGAGCATCGGGGGCGAGCTCCCGGACGCGAGCTTCTACTACGGGGTTTCGTAGCGCGCTCGTCCGGGAAAGCCCATGAGCATGCGCGGCCAGGACACGACGAGGCCCGAGCGCGCGGGTGGCACCGCCTCGCGCGCTCGGCTTCGCTTCGCGGGCGCCGTGCTCGTGTGGCTCGTCGTCTGGCAGGTGGTGGCCCTTCTCGTGGGCCAGCCGTTGCTTTTGCCCGGGCCATGGGAGAGCGTCGTCGCCTTCGTCGAGCTCGCGGGCACGGGTGCCTTTTGGGCCTCGGTGGCGGCGTCGTTTTGGACGATCGTCGTGGCGTTCGCGGGCGCGTTTCTCGTGGCGCTCGGCCTTGGGGTTCTCGCATCCGCCCATCCGGGGCTCGCCGACCTCATCCACCCCCTCGCGCTCGTGGTGAAGGCCACCCCCGTCGCGTGCATCGTGGTGGTGCTCTTGCTCTGGCTGGGCGCCGAGGGGGTGCCGGTGGCCGCAGTCGCGCTCGTGGTCTTCCCCGCCTACTACTTCTCCACGCTCGAGGGCGCCCGTCAGGTGAATCCCGAGATCACGGTCGCCCTTCGCGTGATGGGGGTGGCGCCGGGGCGCCTTTGGCTCGCGCACATCTGGCCGAGCGTGGTGCCCTACCTCCTCGCCACGAGCAAGAACGCCGTGGGAATGGCGTGGAAGGCGGGCGTGGCGGCCGAGCTCATCGCCATGGCGCTGAACACCCTCGGCGAGAAGGTCTACCAGGCGAAGCTCCTCCTCGAGACCCCCGACCTCTTCGCCTGGACGCTCACGATCATCCTCTGCGCGTACGCCTGCGAGAAGGCGTTCGTCTGGCTTCTCGCGAGAAGCGGGCGCGCGTCGCTCGCGCTCGCGGTGAAGAGCGCGCCGAGGGAACCCCGAAGCCCGGTGGTGGACGAGGACCCCGCCATCACCGTCCTCGACGTCTCGATCAGGCGCGGTGAGACGCGGATCCTCTCGGACGTCTCGCTCAAGGTCGGGGCTGGCAAGGCGCTCTGCCTGAGAGGGCCCTCCGGCGAGGGCAAGACATCGCTGCTCTTGGCCATCATGGGCATCATTCCCGTGGCGAGGGGAAGCATCACGCGCCCGAGGCGCCTTTCGGCCGTCTTCCAGGAGGCGCGGCTCATCGAGGCGCTCTCGATGGAGGACAACGTGCGGCTCGTGGCATGCGGGGTGCCTCGCGAGGAGGTCCGCGAGGCGCTCGCGGAGCTTTTGCCCGATGTGGAGCCGGAGCGCCTCGTGGGGGAGCTCTCCGGAGGCCAGCGCCGGCGCGTGGAGGTCGTGCGCGCGCTCCTCTGCCCGAGCGCTGCGGTGCTCCTCGACGAGCCGTTTTCCGGCCTCGACGACGCGTCTCGCGCTCGCGCGCGGGCGCTCATCGAGCAAAGGCTCGGGAACCGCAGCCTCGTCTTCGCCACCCACGATGATGCGGATGCGAGCGCACTCGGCGCGGTAACCCTTCGGTTGTAGGTTTGTTGCCATGTGGGCCGCGTGCCGCGCGAGGGGCTACACTGATGGCGCAGTCGATAAACGCACCCCTTGAAACGCAGCCTGCACCCACGCCAACCCGATGCCCCGTTGCGGGCATTTTCTATGGAACAGGAAGGCCGGGCGATGTGCGCCATGGCCGAGCGCAGGAGGTCCGATGTTTGACGAGAAGCTCGCCGAAGTCGGTGTTCGTGTCCAAGAGGAAGACGTCCATTGGGATCTCTCGGTCCCCGAGCTCGTGGAGGAATCGCTCGCGCGCAAGGAGGGCGAGCTCGCTTCCAACGGCTCGCTCGTCGTGCTCACCGGCGAGCGCACCGGTCGCTCGCCCAAGGATCGCTTCGTGGTGGACACCCCGAACGTGCACAACCGGATCGCCTGGGGCGAGGTGAACCGCCCCATCACCCCGGAGCACTATCGCCGCATCAAGCGCGGCATCTGCGAGCGCCTCTCCGAGCGCGATCCCTTCGTGGTGCGCGGGCTCGTGGGCGCCGACCGCAAGCACGCGCGCAAGTTCATGGTCATCGCCGAGGAGGCCCACCAGGCGCTCTTCGCGCGCCAGATGATGGTCCGGCCGAACCGCTTCGAGCTCTGGCGCTACGGCGAGCCGGACTTCGTCGTCCTCGCCGCGCCGGGGTTCAAGTGCGATCCCGTGGCCCATGGCACGAACTCCGAGGTGGCCGTGGTGCTCAACTTCGCGGAGCGAGTCATCCTCGTGGCGGGCACGGGCTACTCGGGCGAGATCAAGAAGTCGATCTTCAGCGCGATGAACTACGTGCTCCCCGTAGAGGACAACGTCCTCACGATGCACTGCTCGGCCAACGTGGACCCCACCACGAACTCCTCCGCCGTCTTCTTCGGCCTCTCCGGCACCGGCAAGACGACGCTTTCGGCCGATCCGCGCCGCCAGCTCATCGGCGACGACGAGCATGGCTGGTCCGAGGAGGGCGTCTTCAACCTCGAGGGCGGCTGCTATGCGAAGACCATCGGCCTCACGCGCTACCGCGAGCCCGAGATCTACGGTGCAATTCGCTTCGGGAGCCTCTGCGAGAACGTCATCTTGAACCGCAACACGCGACGTCCGGACTACAACGACGATTCGGTGACGGAGAACACCCGCGTGTCGTACCCCGTGGAGTACATCGACAACGCTGTGCTCACCGGCCAAGACGGCGTCCCCGAGGTCATCATCTTCCTCACCGCAGACGCCTTCGGCGTGCTCCCGCCGATCGCGCGCCTCACGCCCGAGGCGGCGAAGTACCAATTCCTCACGGGCTTCACCTCGAAGGTCGCCGGCACCGAGGAGGGCATCGAGGAGCCGCAGCCCACGTTCTCGTCGATGTTCGGCGAGCCGTTCATGCCGCTCAAGCCCACGGTCTACGCGAACATGCTCGGCGAGCGCATCGGGCGCCACCACGTGCGCTGCTACCTCGTGAACACCGGCTGGACGGGCGGCCCCTACGGCATCGGCCACCGCATGGACCTCGGCGCCACGCGCGCGATCGTGGAGGCGGCGCTCGACGGCTCGGTGGAGGAGAGCACCTTCGTGCACAACGAGCTCTTCAACTTCGACGTGCCGCTCACGTGCCCTGGCGTGTCCTCGCAGATCCTCGACGCGCGCTCCACGTGGGCCGACGGCGATGCCTACGACGAGGCGGCGCTCAAGCTCGCGGGCATGTTCCAGGAGAACTTCGCCAAGCGCTTCCCCGAGATGCCCGAGGTGGCGGTTGCCGGTGGTCCCGTCATCCCCGCGGGAGCCCTCTCGCAGCTCCACCAGGCCGCACGTGCCGGAAACGCGCCCTACACCGCGGAGGTCGATCGCGTACCGCCCGCGCCACGCCGCACGAACGCGCACACGCGCGGCACGAAGCCGAGGCAAAAGAACGTGAACCGCGTCCACGAACCGAGCACCCACGGCACGTCCAAGCCGGGTCGCGCCCGCAAGGCCGGCTCGAGGAAGCGCCGCTCGCAGAGGGACTAGCGTCCGCACGCGCGCGTGTGGCAAGAGCGAAAGGAACGTCCATGGCGAAGGCCCTTGCCCAGGCGAAACTCGCGCGAGAGGCCGCCCCGGCACTCGCCAAGGCGGGTGCCGAGCTGCGCTCCGAGGCCATACGCGCAGCTGCGGCCGAGGTGAGGTCCTCTGCGGCGAAGATCATCGCCGCCAACGTGGAGGACATGGCGGAGGGCCAGGTGAAGGGCCTTCCCGAGCCGCTCTTGGATCGCCTGCTCCTCGATGAGGCGCGCATCGCCGGCATCGTGGAGGCCATGGGCGAAGTTGCGCGCCAAGCTGATCCCATAGGGCGCGTGCTTGGCGGCAGGACGCTTCCGAACGGCCTTCGCCTCGAGCAAGTGAGCGTGCCGCTCGGCGTCGTGGCGATCATCTACGAGGCGCGCCCCAACGTCACCGCCGATTCGATCGCCCTTTGCCTGCGCTCGGGAAATGCCTGCGTGCTGCGCGGGGGGTCGGCCGCGCGGCGCTCTTGCCGCGCCATCGCCGAGGCCTGCCGCAAGGGCCTCGCCTCCGTGGGGCTTCCCGAGGACGCGATCCAGCTCGTCGATTCCGACGATCGTGCGGACGCGGTGGAGCTCATGGGCGCGACGGGCGTGATCGACGTGCTCATCCCGCGCGGAGGCGCCTCGCTCATCAGGACCTGCGTGGAGCAGTCGAAGGTGCCCGTCATCGAGACCGGCACGGGCAACTGCCACATCTACCTCGAGAGATCCGCCGATCCCGCGATGTGCGTGCGCGTCTGCGTGAACGCGAAGTGCCAGCGTCCCGGCGTGTGCAACGCCGCGGAATCGCTTCTCGTGGACGCCGACGCCGCAGAGGCGCTCCTCCCGAACGTGCTCACCGCGCTTTCCGAGGGCGGCGTGGAGCTCGTGGGCGATGCGCGGGCGCGTGCCATCGCCAGTCGCGTGGGCGTCACCATGGGCGAGGCCACGGACGCCGATTGGCGCACGGAGTACCTCGATCTCAAGATGAGCGTGAAGTGCGTGGACGGCGTCGAGGAGGCCATCGCCCACGTGAACCGCTACGGCACGCACCATTCGGAGGCGATCCTCACGTCCTCCTACGCGGCGGCGGAGGCGTTCCTCCAAGGGGTGGACGCGGCGGCGGTGTACGTGAACGCGTCGACGCGCTTCACGGACGGTGGGGTCTTCGGGCTCGGCGCGGAGATCGGCATCTCCACCCAGAAGCTCCACGCGCGCGGTCCCATGGGCGCGTCCGCGCTCACCACCACGAAGTACCTCGTACGCGGCGAGGGGCAGGTGCGATGATCCTCTCGGCCGATGAGCTCGCCGGCAACGCGGCGGTGGAGCGCGCGATCGGCGAGCAACCCGTCTGGCCGCGCATGGGAGCGGATCCCGGCCGCATGTACCGTCTCGGCATCATGGGCGGCACCTTCGATCCCATCCACAACGGCCACCTCGTGACCGCCCAGCAGGCGCTCGACGACCTCGACCTCGACCTCGTGCTCTTCATGCCCGCGGGCTCGCCCGCCTTCAAGCAGGACCGTGAGGTCTCGAGTCCCGAGGATCGTTTCGCGATGACGTTGCTCGCCACGGCCGACAATCCGCTCTTTGTGGCGAGCCGCTTGGAGATCGATCGCGAGGGCGTCACCTATACGGTAGATACGCTGGAGGAACTCCACCGGCGCTACCCGAAGAACGTCGAGCTCTACTTCATCACCGGCGCTGACGCCATCATCGACATCATCAGCTGGCACAACGCGGAGCGCATCGCCGAGATCGCCACGCTCGTGGGCGCGACGCGCCCCGGCTACGACCTCGCGTGGGCGAAGGCCGCCATCGAGGGCTCGGGCATTCCCTTCGACGTGCGCTACCTGGAGGTGCCGGCACTCGCGATCTCATCCTCCTACCTTAGAAATCGCACGCATTCGGGGCAGTCGATCCGCTATCTCACGAAGGATTCCGTGATCGGCTACATCCAAAAGCACGGGCTTTATCGCGAGGCGCGCGCATGAGCGAGGTGCGCAAGGGGAGCGAGGCGCCCTTCACGCCCGAGCAGGAGGCGACCATCGCCGCGCTCGAGGCCGATCTCGCGGAGCAGCTCGAGGCGAAGCCCCGTCGCCTCGCGCATTCCCTCAGCGTGGGCCATGAGGCCGAGCGCCTCGCGCGCGTCTATGGCGCAGACCCCTATCTCGCGCGCCTGGCCGGCATCCTCCACGATTGGGAGAAGGCCGTGCCCGACGCGGAGCTCGTGGACGTGGCACGTGAGCTCGGAATCGACTTCGAAGACGATCTCGAGGACGTGGCGCCCCTCATCCACGGCTATGTGGCGGCGAGGACCCTGCCCGCGCGCTACCCGTGGCTCCAACCCGAGGTGCTCCAGGCGATCGAGCGCCACACGATCGGCGCGGCGGACATGACCCCGCTCGACATGGTCCTCTTCGTGGCGGACGGGATAGAACCCACGCGCGGCGATATCCCCGCTCTCGTGGCCCAGCGCGAGCTCGTGGGAAAGGTCGAGCTCGAGGAGCTCTGGTGGCGCGCCTTTCGCGACACGATCCTCTACGTGGTGGAGACGGGCCGCCATCTCTACCCGGGCACGGTCACGATCTACAACGAGGTCGCCGCTCGACTTTCCTAGCCGCCTCTTTTGCCCATCGAACGCCGAATATCCGAGTGCGACACGCCGATCACTGGGTACAAGGCCCATCGAACGATTGGGCTGTGGGTCATCCCAGTGCTGAAGGGAAGCACCATGAAGCGATTCTCGAAATTGATCGCGCTTGGCGTGTGCTGCCTTGCGCTCTGCGGCTGCGCCTCGCTTGGCTATGGCCTCGACGATGCGGTGGACATCGGCATCACCGGAGAGAGCGGCTACGCGCTTCTGAAGTACCCCTCGGCTTGGTCGTTCCAAGGCGTGGAGAACACCTCGATCGACCAGAGTGGCCAGATGACCGACGAGCCGGTGACGCAGCCCGTTGCCGGCACGTACTACCGCTCCGTGTCGGTGAGCCCCTCCGACACGTCCGAGACGGCGCCCGAGGTGCAGGTGATCGGCGGGTGCAACGAGAATTCCTTCGGCGTGCACCCGAACTCCTCCGATGACAAGGTCTACCAGGTCTTCGACGGCCTCATGACGATGACCTTCGGTGACAGCGCGAAGGTGACGGACAAGCAGATCGTCCGCGAGGGCGACACCATGACCGTCATCTACGACTATGACTATTCCTACAGCGGTGGCGAGGTCTCCGTGGAGATGAAGTACATCTTCAACGGCGATTACGTCTACTTCGTGCAGGGCTCGACCACGGGCGACGCCGAGGAGATGGACGTGGCCACCATGAAGGCGATGGTGAATGAGTTCGGACTCTCGGCCCTCGTCTGAGCTGCGCCCTCGCCATCCTCGTCGCATCCGTCCACGCGCAAGCGCCACCTGCCAAGGAGTTCCATGACTGAACCTCTCGACCTCGCCCTGGGAATCGCGCGCGCCGCCGCGGCGCGCAAGGCCTCCGAGCTCATCATTCTCGACCTCACCGGCGTCTCGGACGTCACGGACTACTTCGTGATCTGCTCGGCGAACACCGCCCGCCAGGCGGACGCGGTGATGGATGAGGTGGAGGAGCGCTGCCGCGAGGATCTCGGCGTGAAGCCCTACGCCATAGAGGGCCGCGAGAACAAGAACTGGATCCTCATGGACTACGGCAGCGTGGTGGTGCACGTGTTCTTGCCCGAGGCGCGCGAGTACTACCGGCTCGAGCGCCTCTGGGGAGACGCGCCTCGCCTCGAGCTTTCCGAAGACGAGCAGGAGCTCGTCCCCGTCGCCTGACGGCGCCTCATAGAAAACCCTTCGACCATTTTCGCCGCAAACCCCGCTTGGCCCCCCTTGCATGCAAAAAGGGGGGCCAAGCGGGGTTTGCGGCGTACGCTTCCCGCGCCCTCCCCTGCGCTCTTTTTGCGGAGGTGCGGATAACCTCCCCGCGTGCGCGCCCACTCAGGCACAATTGCCCCAAACGGCACTTCAGCCGAGAGAGAGGAGAGTAGATGGCACGACTCACCCTGCCATCCAAGGATCAGGCGCTTGAAACCGTCCAAGGGCTCTACGAGGACCTTGAGCGGCGCACCGCCGTGAGCCAGCCGGGGCTCTGCCCGGTGTCGATGGCCCGTGCCTTCCTTGCGCTTTGCAAGGCGCAGAGCTGCGGGAAGTGCGTTCCCTGCCATGTGGGCCTCGACGTGCTCGAGGGGCTTCTCGACGAGGTGGTCGAGGGACGCGCCACCGAGGCGACGCTCGAGCTCATCGAGCGCACGTCCGAGGACATCCAGCTCACGAGCGATTGCGCGATCGGCGTCGAGGCGGCGCGCATGGTCCTCGAGGGCCTGCGTGGCTTCCGCGACGACTATCTGTCCCACATCCACGACAACCGCTGCCTCGCGCACCTCGAGCTGCCGGTGCCGTGCGTGGCACTGTGCCCCGCGCACGTGGACATCCCCGGCTACATCGCCTGCATCGAGGATGGCCGACCCGATGACGCCGTGCGCCAGATCCGCCGCGACAACCCGTTCCCAAGCGTCTGCGCCTACATCTGCGAGCATCCCTGCGAGGATCGCTGCCGCAGGGGTTCCATCGACGCGCCCGTGGGCATTCGCACGCTCAAGCGCTACGCCGTCGACCACGCCGGCTATGTGGCGCCACCCGAGAAGGCGCCCGCCACCGGCAAGAAGGTCGCCATCGTGGGCGGTGGTCCCGGCGGCATGACCTGCGCCTACTACCTCGCGCTCATGGGCCATTCGGTGAAGGTCTTCGAGCAGCGCGACAAGCTCGGCGGCATGCTGCGCTACGGCATCCCCGACTATCGTCTTCCGCAGAAGGTGCTCGACGACGAGATGGCCGTCATCGAGTCGCTCGGCGTCGAGGTCGAGTACGGCGTAGCCGTGGGCAAGGACGTGCAAATCGAGGACCTGCAGAAAGATTACGACGCGGTCTTCGTCTCCATCGGCGCGCACCTCGACCGCTCCCTCGGCGCCGACGGCGAGGACCTCGACGGCGTGATCAGCGCCGTGGAACTCCTGCGCGATTGCGGCGAGCTCAAGCGCACGGACTTCACCGGAAAGAGCGTGGCGGTCATCGGCGGCGGCAACGTGGCCATGGACTGCGCCCGCACCGCCGTGCGCCTCGGCGCGCGTGAGGTCAACATCGTCTATCGTCGCCGCATCGACGATATGACGGCCCTTCCCGAGGAGATCGCCGGCGCCCAGGCCGAGGGCTGCGAGGTCATGGAGCTCATGGCCCCGGTGGGCTTCGTGGGCGAGGACGGCAAGCTCACGGGTGTCGTCGTCCAACCGCAGGTGATCGGTCCCTTCAAGTGGGGCCGCCCGGCGCCTCGCAATGCCGACGCACCGCAGGAGATCGTGCCCGCCGACATCGCGCTCATCGCCATCGGCCAGGCAATCGAGAGCGATCCTTTCGCCCGCGCGGGCTATCCCACGAGCCGAGATCGCATCGTGGCCGACGAGGCCACCTACATCGAGGCCGCGGGCAACGTGTTCGCCGGCGGCGACTGCGTCACCGGCCCCGCCACGGTCATCAAGGCCATCGCGGGCGGCAAGGTGGCGGCGGCCAACATCGATGAGTACCTCGGCTACCACCACCCCATCGGCACCGACGTGCGCATCCCCGAGCCCAAGCCCACGAACATGGCCCCGTGCGGGCGCGTGGAGCCCAAGGAACGCCCGGCGGAGGAGCGCAAGCACGACTTCGAGCTCATGGAGCTCTGCATGTCCGACGAGGAAGCCGCCCAGGAATGCGGCCGCTGCCTGCGTTGCGATCACTACGGCTACGGCATCTTCAGGCGGGGGAGGGTCGAGGAATGGTAAACATCACGATCGACGGACGAAACGTCCAGGTGGAGGAGGGCCTCACCATCCTCCAAGCCGCGGGTGTCGCCGGCGTGCGCATCCCCTCGCTCTGCTTCATGGAGCCCCTGAACGAGGTGGGCGCCTGTCGCGTGTGCTGCGTCGAGGTGGAGGGCGAGAGCCGCTTGGTGGCCGCCTGCAACACCTGCGTGTGGGACGGCATGGTCATCCACACCGACAGCCCCAAGGCGCACCGCGCTCGCGTGACGAACGTCGAGCTCATGCTCTCACGCCACAACTGCAACTGCCCCACGTGCGTGCGCTCGGGCAATTGCGAGCTCCAGCGCCTCGCAAACGATCTCGGCCTCATCACAGAGCTCTTCGAGAAGGAGCTCTCGCCCATCAAGGACGATCCCACCTTCCCGCTCCAGCGTGCCTACGACAAGTGCGTAAGCTGCCTGCGCTGCGTGAACGTGTGCGACAAGATGCAGGGCGTGCACGTGTGGGACCTCATCAACTCCGGCCCCGAGGCGCGCGTGGACGTGGCCGACCACCTGAGCGTCACCGAGAGCGACTGCACCCTCTGCGGCCAGTGCATCACGCACTGCCCGGTGGGTTGCCTCACCGCGCGCGACGATACGGGCATCGTGGAGGCCGCGCTCGCCGATCCCGAGAAGGTCGTGCTCGCGCAGATCGCGCCCGCGGTGCGCACGAGCTGGCACGAGGGCATCGGCCTCGATGAGGAGCTCGCCACGACGGGTCGCATGGTCGCCGCCGCGAAGGCCCTCGGCTTCGACTACGTGTTCGACACGGACTTCTCGGCCGACGTCACCATCATGGAGGAGGGCTACGAGCTCCTCCACAAGCTCCAGCATCGCGAGGACTACCAGTGGCCCATGTTCACGAGCTGCTGCCCCGGCTGGGTGCGCTACGCCAAGGGCAAGGCACCGGATTTCGTGGATCGCATCTCCACCACCAAGAGCCCCCAGCAGATCTTCGGCGCGCTCGCGAAGACGTACTTCGCGAGCGCGCCGAAGATCTGC